>JBAVUZ010000612.1:0-4941 GCA_049697035.1 Candidatus Angelobacter sp.
CATTACATTCGCTCAAGATTCGACCGAAACCTTACGTTTACTCTCCTATTAATAGAAAGAACCAGCCGTAAAGATCCCTTGGGCCTCTTTCCCATATTGACCTTTCGTAAGCCCATTGTTTTGCTCATAAAGAACTCTAATGTTTGAACAGATATCACCCCTCCCCTCCTTTTCCCAATTTGGGAAAAAGCTTTTCCGAATTCGGAAATTCCCAAATAACTCCAATGGATTCTTGGGGATAGGAACTTTCTAGCAAACTCAAGCCGAAAAGCTTAAGGAGACTCTTTATAATGTTGAAACAAACCGTACGCTTCGCATGTTTGGCGCTTATCATGTTCGCCGCGAGCGCACTCCCCCTACCCGCCAATGCTACCAGCAGCCAATTTGATGGCCCAGAACCTTATCCGCCTGTCCCCCCGGCCAGCTGCCTGCCTGCTCCTTGTCCGGTGGGCGTCATGAGATAACTGGAGTAATGTAGGCAGTTGACCCTAACGGCAAGAAAAGCTTGTTTGATGGCTTACTAACGCTGTATGCTCTTGGGAGCATTATGCCGTTAGGATCCTTCATTCACGACCTATGGATTGGAAGCATTGCTCTGCAAGTACTCTTGGCGGGGGTCCTGTTGGCGAAGAGAGCATGGCAAAAGTATCCAGTGTTCGTTGCCTACATTTTCTTTAACCTGTTCAAAACCGGAGCAATTTTCTCGGTTTACGGGATGGGCCTTGTCTATTTCTATACCTTTTGGATTTGTGAGGCGATTGGCATCGTTCTAGGGCTGGCAGTGGTGCGGGAGATATTCACGAATATTTTTTCTCCGCATGCGGCTTTGCGGAAGCTGGCCATCTTGATATTTCGCGTGGCGGTGGTTGCTCTCATACTATTGGCTTGTGGAGCGATCTACGAACAGTCAAGCAATGCTAGAAGTATCGCTAATGGCGTTCTGTTGGCATCAGAAGCAACCAGGATTATTGAACTGGGCTTAATCATGTTCCTGTTCCTGTCTTCCAGTGCGTTCGGATTGCATTGGCGCCAGAATGAATTTGGGATTGCCCTGGGGTTGGGAACGTGTGCAGCTGTAGAGCTAATCAACGTGACGTTGATGCCACATTTGAGCCCTGCGGCAGCGCAGGTTTTTAGTGTGGTGCACAGCTTTTCTATAAACTTCAGCCTTCTTATCTGGCTTGGCTACCTGCTGGTGCCGGAACGTGCAACCAGCAGCGGAGAGCTTCCCAAGAAGGCGCAGTTGGAGCAGTGGAATCAGGCAGTGACGGAGCTAATTAATAGATGATAACTGTGATCGTAATTGCGCTTGCGTTGTGCGCTGTCGTGTTGTTTTACATGGCGGTACGCAACCGCAGAAAACAGGCGGTGCAATCGCTCCGCCCGGTGGATTTAGCCGCGTTTCACACCCTGCTGGACCGCGACGATGAGCTTTTCATTAAAGAAAAGCTGCCACACTCACAATTTGTGCGTCTTAAGCGTCATCGCATCCGCGTGACCGTGCGCTATGTGGCCAGGATCGCGTCCAACGCTTCCACGGTCTTGCATGAGAGTGAGAGTGCGCGCACCAGCCCCACGCCTGAAGTGGCTTTTACGGCCGAGCAGGTAATGGACCTGGCGGCGCAGATCCGCGTGCAATGCTTGGTGGCCATGTTCAAGCTGTCGCTGGAATACGCCATGCCATCATTGCAACTGACTCCGGCGATGCTGGTGCCTACGTACCAGAGTTTCCGCGAGAACGTGCGCCGGCTCGGCGATCTGCAAACGCAGAACGCCATCCCGTTGGCCAACGCTATCTAATTTTTCTAGCGAAAAGAGAGCCCTGTGCGCCAAAGCGCGGGGCTTTTTCTTTAACCTGAAACGGTACGAAAGAACACAAGGGGGTTGTACTCTGTGATTTCCATGGAATTGCGATTAAGAAGAAGCATGGAGTTGAGCTTCCTGGCGGTACGTACCTGCAAGCTTCCCTTGCTCCTTAGTGGCCTTTGCGGTTAGGTTTTTAGATTTAGAATAAACGCATGCTTCTCCAAGGCATTTTCCCCGCCGTGACCACGCCGTTCTACCCTGATGGAGCGGTGTACTACAAAAAAATTGAACACAATATTGACCGCTATTCCCGCACGCCGATTGCAGGCATGGTGGTGCTGGGTTCCACCGGTGAAGCGGTGATGCTGAGCGATGATGAGCGGCGCGAAGTGCTGCGCGTCACGGCTGAGGTGGCATCCCCGGAAAAGGTGCTCATTGCCGGCACGGGCGCTGAATCAGTGATTGAAACGCTGCGCCTTACTGAACTGGCGGCAAAGCTTAATTATGACGTGGCGCTGGTGCGCACTCCGCATTTTTACCGTCCGCAGATGAAGCCGGAGGCAATGCTGGCCTTTTATCGCACCGTGGCAGACCGGTCGCCGCTACCGGTGCTGCTTTATACCGTGCCGCCGTTCACGGCCTATGATCTGCCTCTGGAAGTGATTACGGCGCTGGCGGAGCATCCGAACATTATTGGCATTAAGGAATCAAGCGGCAATGTAGAAAAAGTGGCGGCCATGGTGCAGGCCACGCGTCATATCAAGCGCACTGCCACCGTGACAGAAGTACAGCAGGCGGTTACGGCGCGCATGCTGGCCGCCCCGGCGACCGACGATAATGGTGGCCAAATGGTAAGCGTGACCCAGTTAAATGGCGGCTCTAACGTTGCCATCGCTGCCCGGCCCAGGATCAAGACGCGCGTCAAGGAAGTTGGATTTCAGGTGCTGGTGGGCGCGGCCCACACGTTGCTGGACTCATTGCTGGCTGGGGCCAGCGGCGGCGTGCTGGGATTTGCCGCACCCGCGCCAACAATTTGTTTTGAAATCCACGCGGCGTTTAAGGACAACGATATTGAGCTTGCCCGGTCAAAACAGATCAGCCTGACTCCGGCGACAAAGCTTGTAGTTTCCGGGCTGGGAATCCCGGCAATTAAATATGCCATGGACCTGAACGGCTATTATGGAGGACTGCCGCGGCTGCCGTTGCTTCCGCCCACTCAGGCGCAGAAGATGGAAATTGAAGCCATGATGAATTCCTTCCGGAATTAGCAGAACAGGAAAAGAAAATTCAGCTGCAACTCGTATTTTCATGCTTTTATGGAAGGTAAATATTATCGTGACCAGCTTAAAGAGCGTTTGAATAGCTGCCGGAATTTCAGGGTCGGTGCTCTCGTCTATACCCAACGTGAACGGTTTGTTTACCCAAGTTGGCTTCGTTGGGGTTAAACTAGAGGGCAGCTTTAGGGTGCATTGTAACTACACTTATCCTTCCGGCGTGAATGTTTAGAATTCTCTTGTTGTACTTTTGCGGAAGTTTGGCTCTGGCAAATAGTGGAACAAGTTTGAGGGCGTAGAAAAGTGTTGTCAGCCGGCAAAAAATTACGCGACTTACGTGAGCAAATGGGCCTCACTCTTCGAGACGTGGAGCTCTCCAGCACATCCTTGGCTGAAATCAGAGGCATTGAAGAATTCGTCATCAATCCCAGCCGCCTCTCTGATATTGAAACCAAGGGCGTGATCCCCAGCATTTTCAGGCTCTATGTTTTGTCGGTAATTTATCGAGCGGATTTCACGGAGTTGCTTCGCCTGTATGGCGTGGACCTGAGTTCCACGGCCGCCGATTTTGCGATTTGCCGTCCT
This sequence comes from Candidatus Angelobacter sp., assembly GCA_049697035.1. Lineage (GTDB taxonomy): Bacteria > Acidobacteriota > Terriglobia > Terriglobales > Acidobacteriaceae > Angelobacter. The sequence continues at coordinate 3,666 of JBAVUZ010000612.1, forward strand.
GGCAAGACGCATCGCGTGGAAATTGCTGAAGCCCAGGGTAGCGTGCAACTTCCCACGAGGCTCGATCCGGGCTTTGATCTTCTCCGCACGACCGATCTAGGCCGCATGATCCAGAAATGGGGCCCCATCCCCATGCAGTATCTGCAGGAACTCGCCAAGAAAAAATTTATCTACGCTTACATCGGCATGGACGACCTCACGATGTATCCTCTGCTGCTGCCGGGTTCATTCATTCAGGTGGATGAAGAGCGCAGCCGCGTGGAAGAAAAGAAATGGCGCTCAGAACTGGAGCGTCCTATTTATCTGGTGGAAACCCGCGATGGTCACGTGTGTTGCTGGTGCTCCGTGCGGCGGGGAGAGATTGTGCTGCAATCCCATCCGCTCTCACCAGTGCCTGCGCGGATACTCAAGCACCCGCAGGACGCAGAAGTGGTGGGGCAGGTGGTAGGCGTGGCTATGCGACTTGGTGAGTGGTACGCTCCTGAAGAGCGAGAGCAACAACAGAATCCTGAAGTAGACGCAAGTGAGCCGAAAGAATTGCGTCGCCGTTGACCGGCGCTTTCAGAACGAATGAGTCCGGGTTAAGAATGTCAACCGCCACCCCGGACCGGGCCAGAGCTTCCTGGTATTCCTGGTAAATCTCACGCACTGGCGCGTGGCTCAAGGCCAGCGCGGTTTCCATGTGGGCGGCATAAATGGCGTCCTGTGTGGGACGGTTGCCATAAGCGCGCGTAAAGCCCCAGTGCATATAACCTCCGCTGCCGGTTTGCAGCGAACAAATATACGCCACTTTTTCCAGTAGCGATGGCAGGGCGCCTAACGTGCGTTTTTTGAAATCTTCAGCAGCTTTAAAAATCATGGCGCGCAATCACCTGATGACTACCCGGTTCGATTAGGTCTTGCAGCAACGGGGGATTGTTGTTGTAAAAAACATAACACAAGCGCTGCCTTGCGGCAGCATTTTTAGCTTCTGTTCTGAAAATAAGAATTTGGGTACTGGAGTAACTGCCTGACCCTGGGGCAGTTTTGGCCGCTTTCACCTGAAGAGCTTATAGATCATCGTTTCACGATCACGAATCAAAGCCCCAAAAACTGCCCCGGGAAAGCCCCTTGCTTGCGCTTTTGTTTTGCCGACGATGATCTTTCCCGGAAAATTCTGGATTCACGTTTTCTTCTTTAGAAACTTCTCAATGCCCTTGCGGCAGTCTTCCGTCTGCCGCGCAATCGCATTAATTTCAACCCCGGCCTGCAGCGCCGCTTCAAACGACATGGAGTC
>JBAVUZ010000613.1:0-3231 GCA_049697035.1 Candidatus Angelobacter sp.
CTCTACATACGGTGAAAAGTTAAGGACACAAGGGAAAACCAAGCACCAAATACCAAGCACCGTTTTACTGCACAGCGTTCAGCGCGCTCTTTCTCACTTCGCCGATTGTGAGCAGCGGGTCCTTCGCGCCGGTCTTCGGCGCAATCCATTTCTTCTCCGTGCTGATAATGTCCATCAGCAGCTTTTTGTCCGCCGCCGTAGGCAGCCAGCTATCAAGCTGCTGTTTGTATTCTTTTTCGTCCATTGGCTCGCCCGTCTGCGGATGGAACATCTGGCCTTTCCAGCGGCCAATCATGCGGTTGAACTGTATGTTGGGGCAATACAGCTCGGTGCTTCCCGGGCGCTGCCCGGCGCTAATACGCTTCACTAACTGTACGCACTCGTCGCGATAGAGGTGGCGGTTGTAGTCATTCAGGTTATCGAGGTCAGGTGCGGTTTCGTTTTTCAGTTCGTCGTAACGGCCTTTCAATCCCCAGGTATATGCCCAGTGCGCGGAAGAAGAATGGTCGGTGCCGAAAAGGTCATACGCGCTGGAGATCCACTTGTTCAGATATTTCTGCATCAGCCAGCCCGGAACCACGCCGGCCTCAGCAATGCGCGCCAGTCCGGTGTTGCCTGTACCCATGTGAAACGCTTCTTCGCGCAGCATGTAGCTCATCGACCGGCCCAGCGGAGCAAAGGCTGAATACTTCAGCATCTGCAACTGGAACTTTCCGTCGCGATCCACAAAGTCAGTGAAGGCAAAAAAGTCCAGCCAGTTATCGCACTCTTCGTTAAACGATCCCAGCAGCCGCTTGTTCTCGTACGCCTTGCGCTCCAGCATTTTCTGCGCTTCCACTTTGCCGGTGGTGCCAAAATGATCAATCAGCAGCGCGCACATCTGCCAGCCGTGGCGCATCTCCTCGATCATTACCCGCGTGAGTGATGAGCGGTCATAGTCGCTGGGCGCGGTCTCAAACAGCCAGCGCTGCTGCTCCACGCTGGCAAATTCCGTGTCGCCCTGGTAAACAATCAGGTTCATCAATGCGTCGCGCATGTTCTGCGTGGGAATCTGGCGGACGTTTTCCCACTTGTTGCGGCCCTTGTAATAACCGAAAGAAATTTCGTCGGTCTCAATCGCGCCGTACAGCGTATCGAATTTAAAATTGCGGATGTCGTCGTGATTGACGCCGATTTCCTCGCGCCAGCCCTTGAACAGCCCTTCCCAATCACTGAACGACCCAATCCTCATTATTTTTCCCGGCATGATTCACTCCTATAAATATCTTTGCAACGTCGTGCGCTCGCCTTAGCGATATCCCATCTCGGGATCTAGCCGCACCTTGCTTTTCACAAACATTCCGCTTCCGCGGGCAATCTCTTCATCCTGGTCGTTGTACAAAACCGACTCGGCCAGAAACGACGAGCCGCCGCCACTCACCACTTTGCCTACCGAGCGAACCACGCCCGCCGTAACGGGTGCCAGCATGTACAAATTAAAGTTGCTGGTAAGAACAAAACGGTCTTCCACCAGCGAGCTCACCGCAAAGAACGCCGCATCGTCCAGGCTCTTGAAATAGACTGCGCCGTGAGCCGCCCCGGCAGCGTGGAAAAATCGGCTGTCCACGTTGACCGTGATCTCAGCTGTACCTCGCTCAATCTTGATCGCGGGTTTAAAGAACTCATTGATCGGCGCGGCCAGATACATGCGTTCCAGCTTGCGATAGTGTTCCGCATTTTCCGCGACCGTCACCGGACTCGTTGCCACTATAAGTTCATCCACACTGATTTCAGTTCGGTGTAATGTTCAATCGCGTGCATGCCCAGCTCGCGACCAAAACCTGATTGCTTGTAACCACCAAAGGGCATCGACGCATCCATCACACCGTAGGTGTTGATCCAGACTGTTCCGGCCTTCAACCTGCGCGAGAGCTGATGCGCCTTCTTGATGTCATTCGTCCAGACAGCAGCGGCAAGGCCGTAAACGTTCTCGTTGGCCAGTTGGGCCACCTGCTCAATGTCGTCAAACGTGAGGGTGGCCAGGACGGGACCAAAGATTTCTTCCTGCGCGATCTTCATGTCGTTGTTTACGCTGCCGAAGATCGTCGGCTCAATGAAATAGCCGTGATCGCCGTTGACGTGCGCGCGCTTGCCGCCCGCCAGCAGTTTTGCGCCTTCGTTCTTGCCTGCTTCGATATAGCCAAGCACAGTGTGCATCTGCTTTTCGCTGACGATAGCTCCCAGCCTTGTCTTGGGGTCCAGCGGATCGCCTAAACGAATTTTCTTGGACGATTCCACCAGCTTGGTCATGAACTCGTCTTCGGCTTTTTTCTCAATGAACAGGCGCGAACCGGCGCAGCATACTTCCCCTTTGCCGTAGAAAATGCCGTTCAGCGCACCCTTTACGGCGGAATCCATCTGCGAGTCGGCAAAAACGATGTTCGGCGACTTGCCGCCCAGCTCTAGCGTCACACGCTTCAACGTGTCCGCCGAACTGCGCATAATCTCTTTGCCGACAGATGTCGATCCGGTAAAGGCGATCTTGTCCACGCCCGGATGTTTCACCAACGCAGCACCAGTCTCTGGCCCGCCGGTAACAATGTTCAGCACACCGGCGGGTAAACCGGCTTCAAGAGCCAGCTCGCCAAGCCGCAGCGCGGTAAGCGGCGTCTGTTCCGCAGGCTTCAGGATGACGCAATTGCCGCAAGCCAACGCCGGCCCCAGCTTCCAACTGGCCAGCAGCAGCGGGAAATTCCAGGCGACAATCGCACCCACCACGCCCACAGGATCGCGCAGCGTGTAGGTGAAAGCGTTGCTGAAGGTGTTAACTGTCTCGCCGTGAATCTTGGTGGCCCATCCGGCGTAGTAACGGAAAACGTCCGCCACCATTGGCATGTCCACGTAGCGCGACTCAAAGATCGGCTTGCCGTTGTTCAGCGTTTCTAATTCGGCCAGCTCTTCAATGTTTTTCTCGATCAGGTCGCCGATGCGCCACAGCACCTTACCGCGTTCGCTGGCGGACATCTTGCGCCAGGGGCTGTTCACATCATCGAACGCCTTGCGCGCGGCTGCGACTGCCTGGTCAACTCCGCTGACGCCGCCTTCCGCGACCTGCGTAAGCACCTCTCCGGTTGCGGGATTGAAGGTGTCAAACCATTTTCCTGAGCCCTCTGACCATTTGCCGTCGATGAGCAATTTGCCGGGAAAAACTTTTGCTTTGGTTGCTGTGATCATGATTTTTCAATCCCGAGC
>JBAVUZ010000614.1:0-4783 GCA_049697035.1 Candidatus Angelobacter sp.
CGCAACCTCATTGCCGCCTTTTTCAGCCGCTTCCTGTACCGGCTCGCCCATCTCCAAATGACGGAAGATGTTTTCCAGCACTACTACGGAATTATCAATTAATCGCGACAATGCGAGCGCAAGTCCGCCAAGAACCATGGTGTTAATGGTTCCGCCCCCCATGTTCAGGATCAGAAAAGTGGCAAGAGCTGAAAGCGGAATTGAGAGCAGAACAGCCACGGTCGCCCGCATGCTGCCCAGGAACACAAGGATCATTACGGCGGTCAACACCAGCCCGATGCCACCCTCAACGCCGAGGTTTTTGATGGCGGTTTTCACATAAATTGACTGGTCAAAAACAACTTTGGCGATAAGATTTTTCGGGACGTCAGTCAGATCGGACACAATGTCTTTGATTCCGTCCACGATCGCGATTGTGTTGCTGTCTCCACCCTGTTTCAGAACGGGAAGATAAACCGATTTCTGTCCATCAACGCGAACAATGCTGTTCTGAATTTGTTGCGCGTCCATGGCATGACCAACATCGCCCACCATCACGGAAGCATTGCCCACCGTTTTTAAGGGCAATCTATTGATCTCATCTGTGGTAGGCAACTGGCTGTTGGTGTAAATGTTGAAGTCTTTGGGACCGATGCGCACGTCACCGGCAGGTAGGATCATGTTGGAGTTGTTTACGGTGCGAACAACGTCCATGAGACTGAGCTGGTGGGCCTGAAGTTTTACGGGATCAACATAGACCTGAATCTGGCGGTATTTGCCGCCGAAAGGCTGAGGTACAGAAGCGCCGGGTACATTTGCCACCTGGTTGCGGACGTTATATTGGCCCAGATCGCGCAGCTGCGTCTCGCTCATTCCTTCACCCTTCAAGGTGATCAGGCAAACCGGCAAGCTTGATGCGTCGAATTTTAAAACGACCGGAGGCAGCGTGCCCGGAGGCAATCTGCGCAAGTTCGCCATGGCGAGGTTTGAAATGGTGCTGACGGCGGAATCGGCATTGGTTCCGGGCTGGAAATAAACTTTGATCAGGCTCACTCCCGGCAAGGAACGCGATTCCATATGGTCGATGCCGCTGCCCAGGGTAAAGAAGCGCTCGAAACGGCCGGTAATATCGGCCTCAATTTGCTCCGGCGGCATGCCGGAGTAAAACGTTGCGACAACAACGACAGGAATGTTGATGTTGGGAAATAAATCGACCGGCATGCGGGCGACCGTAGTTACACCCACCACTCCGATGATGAGGCACAACATGATGATGAAGAAGGGATATTTGATGGCAAAACTGGGCATTACTGCGCGCCCCCTGCCTCAAAAATGCTGACTTTTGGATTGACAAGCTGCCCGTTCCGGTAAGCCGCAAAGTTGCCGACGATCACACGGTCACCAGGATTCAGGCCGGCCAGCACCTCAACGCGGTTAGGCTCCTCCAGCCCGGTGTGGATCTCACGCACTTCAATACGGTTCTGCTGGTTCACCAGATACACAGTCGTTTTGTCGTTCTCGCGATTTAACGCCTGCACGGGCACGGTAAGAGCGCCCTGGCGGTTATCCAGCAGGAGAGAGACGTCAGCATACATGCCGGGGGAGAGTTTGTTGTTCTGGTTTGGGACATCCACTTCCACCTGCATGGTGCGCGTGGAGCGATCAAAGGAATCGGTGAGGCGAGCAACTTTTCCGCTGAGGTGCTCTCCGGTGGCTTGTACACGGATATCGGCTTTGGTGCCAATTCCAACGTGGCTGGCCACGGATTCAGGCACAGGAAGCCTCAGGCGCAGCACGTTCACCTCCGCAACTCTCACCACCGGAAGCGAGTTGCTATTGGAGGTCCCCGCCTGGATCAGCGAACCTGTATCGGCATAGCGCCAGGTCACAACTCCGTTGAATGGCGCGACGATGCGGGAGTATTCCTGCATTGCTCCCACCTGCTCGCGTGTTGCCTGCGATCCGGCAAGCCCTTCCTGGGCCGCCGCCAACGCTGATTTTGCAGCTTCAACCTGTGCCTCAGAAGCGCGGTCTTTGGCAAGAACATCGTCAAGTTCCTGTTGGGCAATCAGGCCGGGCTGGGTTTTAAAGACCTGCTGTAAGCGTTCCGCCGCCGTGTGCACCGAATCATGATCGGCATTGGCCCGTGCCACTTCACTCTTCAAGCGTAGAATTTCCTGTTTGCTGTGCTGGACTCCGGCCTCGGCGCCCGTAACCTGGGCATTCAACTCAGGCACTTCCAGCACGGCCAGGACTTCCCCGGTTTTTACATGGTCGCCAATATCGACGTTGATTTTCCGGATATAACCGGCAACCTTCGCGTGAAGCTCAACTTCCTGATAAGGCACGAATTCGCCGGCAACAGAAAAGCTGTTGGAAACCGTGCTTCGTTTTGCCACGGCCACCGCGGCGGGCATCGCACTTTCAGCGGAAACTCTATCTGACGGCCCTTTGGCGCGCACGCGGTAAGTAACAAAGCTGCCGACGACCAGGCAGAGCAAGACTCCCGCAGCTACAAAGATCGCATGTTTTGTGCCGATCCACATTGGTTTTTCTCACTTTCGATTGGGCAACGAAATGGCCCGAAACAAAGACTTACCCTTGAAAACACACTTTTAGGCCTCAACCGATAGCAGAGCGCAACAAATTGCTTTTTGAAAGCCATCGCACCACCCCAGAAAGACCCCTCGGAAACCCTGGAAACACGCCGCAACGGGCGGGTTTAGGCTGTTGCCGGGGGAGGGCGGACCCAATGCTTGGATCGGAAGAACAACTCTTCGCAAGGAGGGTCAGGAAGTTTGCTGAAGGACCGGGGCTCTTCCATCCGGCGAACAAGCAGCACCAGAGACGGCAAAAGAACCAGAGTTAAAGGAGCAATCTTGGTGTGCGTTTCAGGCCTTTGATTGGGATCAGCCCAAATCCTGGTCTGAGAAGGAGCGTTATTCCCGGGATAGTCGGATCCAGCCTTGAGATATATGGCGAACGTGAACAGGCAAATCACAATGGCGATCACAAAAATGTGTTCAGCGATGGATTTTCGGGTTCGCGTAGCTGGATACATCAAAAATTCTCGTTCATGATATAACAGTGCCAAGAATAAGATCAACTCTGGAATTTTTAGTTTAACCGATGCCAGGGACGGTTCGAAACAAAATTTTTGCGCAACAGTGCCTGTACTCTTGAGCACGATAAAAACAATATTAATGATATGTAAAAACCTTCACATTCATGTAGCAGTTTTGGCAGATACAGGTACACACCTGCAATAGCCTAAGAAGATCGCCGGCTTACCCGCGGCATGAGTTCGTTGTGATGCCCGACCATCTTCACCTGATCGTCCATTGGAATCACTCTTGAGAGATCAATGCAGTTGCTGAAAGGCGGCTTCCCTTTCAGATGAACAAGAACCTGAGAGCCAAGAGAGACATCTGGCAGCCCAGCTTCGCTGATCGCCGAGTGAGAGACTCACTTGAGTATGCAAAGTACAAAGACTACATCTGGCAGAATCCGGTAAAGCAAAGTTTGGTGCGGACGCCTGAGGAGTATCCATACAGTTCGGCACAGCCTTCATTTCGTGGCCGGCGATCCGGTACCTCAGCGGCTAAAGCCGATTTCTAGGTCGGCATTACCGCAGGCATAAATGCCTGCTCCACCCCGTGGGCCTTGAATCCGTCCTTGCTCCGAAGCGCAAGAACAGAGGCGGGCTTCTCTGCAAACGATGGCGACCCGGTCATCAAAAAAATAATTGTCTGTCGGCCTCTAAGCCGACCGCCAATGGTCAGGAATCTTCTTGTTATTGAGGTGCCGGACGCGAGCAACAAGGGGACGGTGACCATTCGCCTTCGCCCAATCGATTGCTTCTTGCTGAGTTCTGAAAGTGCCGAGTTCGTGGTCCCCATGGTCTTCGACCACATAATCATGAATTGATTGGATAAGAGCGAAGGCCCCGTCCGACACAGTATTCTTTGTTTGACGACGAAGACAACTGGGAAGAAAGGAGCCTTCAGATGAATATTATAGGTTGTGATTATCATCCCAGTTTTCAACAAATTTGAGGCCGAAGATGCAACGCCCCGAATTGTGACCGTGCGATTGAAAGTATTTAACATGTCGCGTTAGCTGCGCGTCTCCTAGATTGCTATCTTTGACTCGTCGCTTCTACTCCAATGCGGAGCACCAGTTTGTAAACGCACCCTTTGCGGCCGCAATCAGTCGATTATGTAGGACGGAAACGTGGGCCGCAAAGGATGGGGCACCCCACCGTGTCGTGGGGATTAATGTGGGCCGTTGAAGTCTTGAATACCCACCCTTTGCGGCTGCGATCAATCAGGTATGTAAGACAGAGACGTGGGCCGCAAAGGATGGGGCACCCACGGTGTGGTGAGGGACAGAAACCAATGGGGAGGGTGGGGCATCCGGCAGAGCAGAAAGATGCAAACTGTGCTGGAAGTACGACGCAAGGATTCACGGGCTGCTTCAGCTTTAGCTTTATTCAGCCTCAGCCACTTCGCTCGGTTCTTTGACGGTCTTTGCGTCACGGTATTCATTCTCCTTGATCCAGAGTTTTGCGGGTGCCCCAGACTTCCTTAGTTGTTTCTTTCCTCCACCAGACTGTGGGTGCCCCATCCTTTGCGTCCATGAAACCAGTGTGGGAATGACAAGTCTGACTGCGGACGCAAAGGGTTCTATAAGAGGGAATGTCAAGAGAATGTTTTTCCCTTAAGACGGAGGGGAGGGTCGATTCTCGTCATTCAGCCCCTTTCGCCGGACCTTTTTTTCGCATGTGCGCATGTGCAGCGCAGCC
>JBAVUZ010000615.1:0-7415 GCA_049697035.1 Candidatus Angelobacter sp.
GCTTTCGTCGAACTGGAACAGGGCATTGAAGGCCTGGTCCACGTGAGCGAAATGTCATGGTCCAAGCGGATGAAGCATCCTTCAAAGCTGGTGAACGTTGGCGACGAGATTGAATGCGTTGTGCTCAACGTGAATTCCAACGAGCGCCGCATTTCGCTGGGACTGAAACAGCTTGAGTCGAACCCGTGGGAACGGCTGCATGAAAAATATCCGATTGGCTCGACCGTTGAAGGCCGAGTGCGCAACCTGACCGACTTTGGCGCTTTCATCGAGATTGAAGACGGCATCGATGGGCTGGTGCACGTGAGCAATCTGAGCTGGACCAAGCGCGTCAAGCATCCTTCTGAAGTCCTGAAAAAAGGTGAGAAGGTGAAAGCCATTGTTCTGGGCATTGAGCCGGAGCAGCGCCGCTTGTCACTGGGCGTGAAGCAGCTCCAGCCAGACGCCTGGGAGAGCTTCTTCCAGACGCATCGCATTGGCGATGTGGTCCACGGAAAAGTGCTTCGGCTGGCGCAGTTCGGGGCTTTTGTTGAGATCGCGGAAGGCGTTGAAGGCCTTTGCCACAACTCTGAAGCCACGGATTCCTCTGGCGCTGCGGTGAAACTTGATGCCGGACAGGAACACGACTTCAAGATCATCAAGATGAATGCCGAAGAGAAGAAAGTTGGCCTGAGTCTGCGGGCAGTGGGTGAAGAAGCCAGCCGCGCTGATGTGGAAGCTTATAAGCATCCTGCATCGAGCGCTACTGCTACCACCACGCTGGGCGACATCATCAACTGGAAGCGCGCCGGCAACGACCAGGACTAACGGCTCTCAGCTACCCCTAAATAAAAAGGTCGTCCCAAAACGGGACGGCCTTTAAATTTTTTCTGGAAAATTATTTGCCTTTGATCTTCAAGGTCATGTTGACCTGGCGTCGGCTGTCAAAACCGCTCAGCGTTTTGGTGTCACTACGGGCACCTTCATGCTCCGCATAAACTTCGTAATCGATATTGGCGGAAAGCCCTGAAAAACGGAATGTGCCATCGGGTTCGCTGATATAAGTCTTGATCGACAGGCTCTTTGTATTTTTGAGATAAACAATCGCCTTTTGCAGCGGCTGCTCCCGATCATCCAGCACGTGCCCTACCAGCGTCCGCGCTTCGTTCTGGCCGCGCTGAAAGAACGCGGTAGCTCCAGCAGTCGGGACGGCAAGCAAGGCCCCAGAAGCCAGCAAAATTGCTGCTATAGCGGTAAGCCTTTTCATCGCGTTTACCTCCTGCCCTCTCGCTTATGATTGAGCTACTCTGTTAGATGCAAACTGATATCGCGCCGCTCCTCGTTATCAACATGAACCCGGGTTTCACCCTTAAGTCGCACCTTTTTCGATAGTTGCGGCTTGCCGTCATCCCCCAACGGAGCGTATTCGGCCTCTCCGCGAACCAGATAGTCATTCGTTCCGGCCGGCACGCGCTGAGCGAACTCGCCGCGATGGTCAGACATCAACCGCCAGTTCGGATGCTTCTTCTTTTGCGGTTGGATAGTGATTTTCACGCCGTAAAGAGGCCGGTCATTTGGTCCATAAGCGGTGCCAAAGATCAGGGCGTACGGCTTTTCCTTTTGCGGCTTGTCCTTGCTCGCAGCCAGGCACGGTGAGAAGAGCGCCAGAAGCACACACATTGCCAGACACGCGGCCGTGCTCCGGCTCCGGCGCTGGCTAGTAATCACCGTCCTCGTCATCCTCGTCTTCGTCGTCGTCGTCCTCGTCCTCGTCCAGTTCGTCTACCGGATTTAATTCGAGCGGATGTTTCGTAATCACTTCAAAATCCGAGCCGCATTCCGGACAAGAAACAATTTCGCCTTCGTCGAGTTCTTCCTCATCCAAATCGAGGTCGGTATCGCATTCCGGGCAAATCGGCATTTCTTCCTCCAAGGGATATTGTTACAAAGTGGCGGGGGCCATGTGATTATATTTAGAATCTCTTGGGATTGTCGTCAAGCTCTGAAACCGAAGGAACTGGAATGTTACTCTTGGATTCCCGTAAAGATTCCCGCATACGAATTTCCTTGTTTGTCTCGATTGCGCTTCTGATGCTGGCAGCGCCTTTTACCGTTGCCCAAAAACATAAGCCCAAAACCCGCGCTGCTGCTGAACCTGCTCAAAAACCTTCAGCCGCGGCCAAGCGGGACCGAGACCCCGCTATCATCCAGATCATAAAAGATGTCTCGCCCCAGCATGCCCGGCAAATTGACGAGAAGCTGGTCAGCTTCGGCACCCGTAGCACGCTCTCCGTCAACAACCCTGGCGCGGCAACCTCCTCTCAGGGTATTGTGGCTGCCAGAAACTGGATTAAATCAGAATTTGAGCGCATCTCATCAGACTGCAATGGATGCCTGGAAGTCAAGACTGATACCTTCATTGAGCAGCCCAAAGGGCCTAAAGACCGCATCACTCAACCCACGGAAATCCAGAATGTCTACGCCATCCTGAAGGGCACAGATCCAGCGCAGGCCAAGCGTATTTATCTGGTCACGGGACACTATGACTCGCGCAATTCCAGCAATGAGAATTCTACTGATCCCGCTCCCGGCGCCAATGACGATGGCAGCGGCACCACGGTCTCGCTTGAATGCGCGCGTGTGCTCAGTAAGCACAAATTCCCAGCCACCATTATCTTTCTCACTGTTGCCGGCGAGGAGCAGGGGCTGAATGGAAGCACTCATTTTGCCAAAATGGCCAAAGAACAAGGCTGGCAACTTCAAGGCGTGCTTAATAATGACATTGTCGGCGGCAACCGTACGCCCGGCGATACCGCCCAGAACAACAACTGGGTGCGCGTGTTTTCTGAGGGCATTCCCGCCGCCGCCACTGATGCAGATCTGCGCCGCATCAAGGCAATCGGCGGAGAGAATGATTCTTCCTCGCGCGAATTGGCGCGCTATATCCATTCGGTCGGCGAAACTTATGATTTTGGCGCATTTTCTCCCAAGCTGATTTTTCGTCGTGACCGCTACCTGCGCGGCGGCGACCATAGCGCCTTCAATGAGCAGGGCTTTGCCGCTGTCCGCTTTACCGAATATCGCGAGGACTACAACCATCAGCACCAGAACGTTCGTACGGAAAATGGCATCGAATATGGTGACCTGCCAAAGTTTGTGGATTTCGATTATGTCGCAAATGTGGCGCGCCTGAACGCTGCGACCCTGGCGAGTCTTGCTTCGTCGCCTGCGCCGCCCAGTGATGTCCATTTGTTGACCAAGCAGTTGGAGAATGATTCCAAGATCGAATGGAAGCTCGCGCCAGGAGCCACAGCCTATGAAGTGCTTTGGCGCAAGACCACTGACGCGGATTTTCCGGAAGAAAACTTATTGCGAACGGCCGAGCCCAAAGTAGACCTTCCAGATTCCAAGGACAACGTAATTTTTGGAGTACGATCAGTAGATGCCAAAGGCCACAGAAGCCTGATAGTGATTCCCGAACCGGAAAGATAACGCATGGCGAGATCAATAACGCTCTCATTCCCGCCTTTTACGCGGGCCATCAAGATATTGGTTGCGATCAACGCGGGCATTTACCTTCTTGGACTGGTACTCGTCGCGATAGGCCAAGGAGGTCTCGCCAATACCATTTTCAACCCGCTAGCGCTGCGCGCCCATGACGTTGTGCATGGCCATATCTATCAGCTCCTGACCTATGGCTTCCTGCACGCCGGTTTTTTTCACCTGTTCTTCAATATGCTGATGCTGTGGATGTTCGGCTCAATGCTTGAGGTTCCCTGGGGCAGCCGGCGTTTTCTAGAGTTCTTCCTTTTCGGCGTGGTTGGGGCGGGTCTGGGCACTGTTGCTCTGGCTTACACGCTCGGCCCTATCGTCCACCTTGTTCCGCAGACTCCAACGGTGGGCTCTTCTGGCGGAATCTATGCGATTTTCATGGCCGCCGCCATGTTGTTTGGCGATCAGGAAGTCTTTATGTTCCCGCTCCCATTCGCCATCAGGCTCAAGTACCTGGTGGGAATACTGGCATTTGTGGCTTTGGTTGGCGCGCTGGGTGACACCAGTGGGGCCGCAAACGTCGCGCATTTGAGCGGTCTGCTCTTCGGTTATCTTTACGTGAAGTTCGTTCCCAGAAGAGGGCTGCTGTTCTCCGCATCTGAAGTCTCTTACGGACTTAACAATCGCTATCATCGATGGAAGCGCCGCCGCGCCGGCAAGAAATTCCAGGTTTACATGAAGAAGCACAATCAGGACGCAAAAGATTATTTTGACGAGTACGGCAATTTTCGCCCGCCTGACGATAAGGACAAAAAAAATGGCGGCAGCACAGGCGGCGGTTGGGTGAATTAGTTTTTCTCTGAATCCCGATCCTGAGTTTGCCGAAGGGGAGGAAACCCTATGGCAACTTACTCCTCATAGGATTTGAAGCAGACCTAAGCCAGAAGAGAGTTGCGGCTATAGGGACCTCTCACTGCGCTTGAGGCTACGGGAAAAAAACTATCTTTTCCTTCTCTCCAGCGGACTCACCGGTTTTATCCGCGGCGCTTTGCGTCGCTCCTCGCGAACGTGAATCGGATGCTCGCCCGTGCCTACCACATGTAGCCGAAGAAAGTTTGTTGATCCGCTGCTGCTGCGCGTTCCCGCCACCACGGCAATGATATCTCCGGGCTGCACTGCGTGCATTTGTAAAAGATAGGTTTCCGCCTTGTGCACCATATCTTCGGCGTTCGGCGTCATCTCGCATGAGAGCGGTGAGACGCCCCACATCAGGTTCAACCGCGCGCAGACTGTGGTATTGGCGGCGAAAGCAAAGATCGGCGCCGTAGGGCGGTATTTGGAAATCAGTCGCGCCGTGGTTCCTGTCTCCGTATAGACGGCAATGGCCTTCATCTCCAGGTCCTGCGCGGCATGCGCGACAGACTCACAGATCGTCTCTGAAATGGAAAGCTGCCGGTGCTGGCGGCGTCTCTGGATGGGTTCTTCCTTGGCTGACTCTGCTTCCAGCACAATCTTCGCCATCATCGCCACGGTTTCTCTCGGATATTTTCCGCTGGCAGTCTCGGCTGAGAGCATTACAGCGTCGGAGCCATCAAGAATCGCGTTGGCTACGTCGCTGGCTTCAGCACGTGTAGGACGCGGGTTCTCAATCATTGACTCCAGCATCTGCGTGGCCGTAATTACAGGCTTACGCCAATCCGCTGCGCGGCGGATCACATGCTTCTGGATGATCGGCACTTTTTCCGGCGGCATCTCCACGCCCAGATCGCCGCGCGCTACCATCACTCCATCGGCTACGTCGAGAATCTCTTCCAGGTTCGCCGGATCGATGGCCTGCGGCTTTTCCAGCTTGGCGATGACCCACGCATCGGAGTTGTGCAGGCGCACCATGCGCTTTACCAGGCGCACATCGTCGGCTGTGCGGATAAACGAAACCGCCACAATGTCCACGCCATGCTTCACGCCGAATTCAAGGTCTTTTTCATCCTTCTCCGTCAAAGAAGGCACGCTCACTACGGTCCCGGGCAGATTGATTCCTTTGTGTTCGCCCAGCAGGCCGCCGTTTACGACTTCGCATTCAACGTCGTCACCGCGAACAGCAGTCACGCGCAGTTCAATCAATCCATCTGAAAGCAGGATGCGCGAGCCGGGCTCTACTTCCTTGGCCAGAGTCTTGAAAGTAGTTGAAAGCAGCGCTGCCGTTCCGGAAATATCGCGGGGCGTGATGGTCAATTTCGCTCCGCTTTTGATGCCGATTGGCGTTCTGTATTTAAGTCTTCCGGTGCGGATCTTGGGCCCTTGCAGGTCTTGCAGAATGCAGATGGTACGGCCCTCTTTGTCGGCCACTTTGCGCAGCCGTTCGATCATGCGCGCGTGTTCCTCATGCGTGCCATGGGAAAAGTTCAGCCGGGCCACGTCCATGCCCAGACGCATCAGGTCGCGCAGCACCGCTTCTGAGCCGCTGGCTGGCCCAATAGTGCATACGATCTTGGCTTTTCTCATTGTGGGAGTAATGCCCTTTTCCAGAGCCTTGGTTCCACCGGTCACCCGTTCATACCTTCTTTTCCGTGGCGTCGCCTTCCGCCAGCTTGGGATAGACTTGCGCGTTCAACTCCGCTCCCAGCAACACGATCACCGAAACGATGTATAACCACACCAGAAGGGCGATGGCCGCGCTCAACGAGCCGTAAACCACCGTGTACGTGGCATAAACCCTCACATACCAGCCAAACAGCACCGTTGCCGGAAACCAGAGTACCGCAGCCATCACCGCGCCGGGCAAAACACGACGCCAGGATTGTGTCTTGGGCAATCCGTGGTGATACATCAAGGCCGTGAGCGCGATTGCCGTGAGGATCGCAATGCTCCAGCGCACGCCATCCCATACCAGTAAAATGAGCGGTTTGAAAAGGTGCATGGTTCCACTCTGGATCCAGTTCTCTACCTCAGTACCGAACGCCACCAGGATGGTGGCAAATCCAAGCGGCACCAGCGCCAGCAAGACCAGGTAAAGAGCAATCGCGCGCTCGCGCCAGAAGCCCCACGTATTGGCCATCCCGTATGCTTTGCGGAACCCGTCCATCCAGGAGATCATCACGCCCGTGGCCGCCAGCAGCGTAACGATGGAAGCCGAGTATATGATGCGCGTGGCATGGTGCTGCTTGCTCTGGAAGAATGCCAGCGCCACAGATCGCGAACCCGGCGGCAGCACCCAGCCCACGGCATCGCCAATCTGCTCCAGAAAGCCTTCTGTATTGTGTGAGGCCTCCAGCACAGACGTGATGACCAGAAATGCAGGAAACAGCGTAAGGATCGACGAGTACGCCGCGCCTTTGGCGATGGAAAACTGCCCGTGTTGGAAGGCCTGCCAGAAGGCCCGACGAAGCCGCGTAAAGTGCATTAGCTGAATAGGTTAAAGGGGATGGAATGCGTTCGCAACTAAAAGAACTCGGCTTCCGCGCCGATTTGCGATTTTTAAATTTGGGCGCGCTTCCGTGCGGATTTTAGCCTTTTGCCCTTCTTCTTGCTAACACTCGATCTCTCAAGCACCAAGACCATGTCTCCATCCACTTCAATGAATTCCATTGGTGCATCGAAATCAGGGGCCATCCAAATCTGTCCGCGATAAAGCCCAAGTGGGCGCTTTGTGGATTTTTGGGTGGATTTAGACGATTTTTTCATATTCTCAACGCACAATATACTGCATTCTCATGTTGCATGATTGGTCAATTTTCTTATCTGCGACTATCTGCGGGAATCTGCGGCGAAAAAAAGGGCTGGATTTCTCCAGCCCGCCCTTGTTAATCGATTAGTTAATAATTGTTTACTCGGCAGCCATCTCTTCGGCTTCGCCTTCCTGGCGCAGAAGTTCCAGCGCACGCTCTGCTTCGGCGTATGCCTGGGAAACTTCCTCCTGCACCTTGGCGGCGGCCTGCTCGAGTTCC
>JBAVUZ010000616.1:0-11111 GCA_049697035.1 Candidatus Angelobacter sp.
ACGGCGGGCTACCTGCCGGAAGAAATGGGCCTGGGGCCGGTGTATGCCATTCCCAAAGTGCTGAAGATGGCGGGCCTGAAGCTGGAAGATATCGACGTGTTTGAGTTGAATGAGGCATTCGCGGCGCAGGCGCTTTCGGTGATCAAGGAAGCCGGGCTTGATCCGAACAAGATCAATCCGAATGGCGGCGCGGTGGCGTTAGGACATCCCTTGGGATGCACCGGCGCAAAGCTGACGGCAACGATCTTGCGTGAACTAAAGAGACGCAACGGGAAGTATGGGATCGTGACCATGTGCATCGGAGGAGGCATGGGCGCGGCTGGGATTTTTGAGAACATTGCATGAGTTCTTCACCACAGAGGGCACAAGTACTTTGAAGATCGGGTGATCGCCGTGATCGGGAGATCGGGTGATCGGAAAAACGAAAATATCAAGATTTGAAGCTAAGAGCCAAAGGCGAAGAGCTAATGGCTAGGAGCTAAGGAGAAACAATGGCAACAGTAGCAGTCCCAAACAAGATCAGACTGGCGGGCGGAAGTTTTCTCATTGAAGAGCACGCAACTGACCAGGTCTTTACCCCGGAAGACCTGAGCGAAGAGCACCAGCAGATTGCGCAGACCACGCAGGACTTTGCCCGCAATGAGATCCTGCCCAACGCGGATAAGATTGAGCACAAGGAATTCGCCGTCACGCGCGGGCTGATCCAGAAGGCATGCGAAATCGGCATTGCCAATGTGGACATTCCGGAGCAGTACGGCGGATCGGACATGGACAAGATCGCGTCCGCCATCATCAATGAGCACATCTCCGTCTCTGGGAGCTTCAGCGTGGCATTTGGCGGACACACCGGCATTGGCACGCTGCCAATTGTTTATTTCGGCACGCCGGAGCAGAAAGCCAAATATCTACCCAAGCTGGCGACGGGCGAGTTGATTGCCGCGTACGCGCTGAGTGAATCGACCTCGGCTTCTGACGCGATGAACGCGCGCACCAAGGCCGTGCTTTCTTCGGACGGAAAAGAATGGATCCTGAACGGCGAAAAGATGTGGATCACCAACGGTGGCTTTGCCGATGTGGTGATTATCTTTGCCAAGGTCGACGGCGAGAAGTTCAGCGCGTTCATCGTGGAGCGCAGCTTCCCCGGCTTCCAGTCGGGTGCGGAAGAAAAGAAGATGGGCATTCGCGGATCATCGACCACACCGATCATCCTGAATGACTGCCGTGTGCCTAAAGAGAATTTGCTGGGCGAGATTGGCAAGGGACACGTGATCGCTTTCAACACGCTCAACATCGGCCGCTATAAGCTGGGCGCGGGCGTGGTGGGCGGCGCGCGCAACGCGCTCAACAACTCGATTGGCTATGCCAAGCAGCGCAAGGCGTTCGGCAAGACGCTGGCCGATTTCGGCATCATCCAGGAAAAGCTGGCCAACATGGCAGCCGGCATTTACACCGGCGAGTGTATGTCCTACCGCACCGTGGGTATGATCGATGCGGCGATGTCAGAGATCGACAAGAACTCGCCAGACGTTTATAAGGAAACGGCCAAGGGCATTGAAGAGTACGCGGTCGAGTGTTCGATCCTGAAAGTGTTTGGCTCAGAGATGCTGGATTACGTTGTGGACGAGACCGTCCAGATTTACGGCGGATACGGATTTGTGGAAGAGTATCCGGCGGAGCGGGCGTATCGCGATTCGCGCGTGAACCGCATCTTTGAAGGCACCAATGAAATCAACCGCATGATCATTACGGGATGGCTGCTGAAGCGGGCAATGAAAGGCCAGCTGCCTCTCATGCCGGCCATCAAGAAGCTGACGGATGAAATCATGTCCGGGCCGAGTTCGGCGGAGCCGCTGGAAGGCCCGCTGGCTGCCGAGCGCACGCTGGTAAGCAACGCCAAGAAAGCCGCGCTGATGCTGGCCGGAGCGGCGGTGCAGAAATACATGGCCGCGATTGAGCAGCAGCAGGAAATTCTTTCTGCGATTGCGGACATGGTGATTGAAGTCTTTGCCATGGATTCCGTGGTGCTGCGCACGCAGAAGCTGATTGAGCGGCAGGGTGAAGCAAAGTGCACTCTGGCCATCGCCATGGCCCAGGTCAGCCTGACCCATTCGATGGACAAACTTGAAGCGGCGGCAAAAAAAGTTGTGGCTGCAGTTTCAGAAGGCGATATGCTGCGCACGCAGATGGTCATCCTGCGGCGGCTGTTTAAGCATGAGCCGTTCAACGTGATCGCGCTGACGCAGCAGATCGCCGCGCGGCTGATTGATGCAGGGAAGTACGTAAGGGCGTAACCATCGGGTGATCTGGTGAACGGGAAATCGGGTCATCGGAAAACCTCACCACGGAGGCACGGAGAATCCGGAAAAGTTTCAGGATTGCAGTGCTCTCCTGGCGCCTCTGTCGACCTTAAAATTTGTGAATCAAGCCGCGACTGGCTATCATCTTTTGGCCAGTCGCTTATTTTATGAATACTGAATGCAATCGCATCGCATATCAACTTGTCTCCACCATCAACGGAGAAGCCTGGTACGGGGACTCGCTGCGGGAAATCCTGAACGGCGTTAGCGCTGGGCAAGCCAAGGCCCGTCCCATTCCCAATGCTCATTCCATCTGGGAGATCGTGGTGCATGTAAATGCATGGATCAAATTCTTTTCCGGCGCGATTCAGGGAACGCCGATCCCGGCCTGGTCGACGATGCCCAAAGAAATGGACTGGCCTCCGGTGAAGGACACGAATGAGCAGGCGTGGAAGGAGGCGGTCAACACCTTCTTTGATGAGCATCTGAGGCTGGTGGAAACCATCAAGACTTTCGGCGATGAGCGGCTGGAAGCAACTGTCCCGGGCAGAACTTACAACTTCTACCGGCTCTTCCAGAGCGCGACACAGCACGCGGTCTACCATTCCGGGCAGATAGCCTTGTTGAAGAAAATGGCTACCTAAAGATTGGACGAGACTGGGTGAGTTCCGGAATCTGATAGAACAGGATCGTCTCCAGTTTTGGTAAAAACTCTTCCGGTCATCTCCTGCGCGGGAGCACCGCCTGCCATCTGCTGGGCCACAATCATTTCCCGCGCGGCAGGCCTGATAGCAGGAAGTTTGGAGCCGAAGACAGCGGCGCCCAACATCGCCACCACGCCGCCTAGTCCAACGGTCATCGGCGCGCCGAGCTTGTGGGCCAAACTGCCGGCTAGCAGAGCGCCCAGGGGAGCCATCCCCATAAAAGTCATGGCATAGACGGACATCACGCGTCCGCGCAGGCGGTCAGGAACCATGCTCTGGATCAGAGTGTTAGAGGAGGCCATCTGGATCATCATGCAAAAGCCGACCGGGACCAGCAGCGCCGCGGAAAGCCAGAGAGTCCGGGAAAAGGAAAACACCAGCAGGGCGACGCCAAATCCGGCGCATGAAACAGCTACCCAGAAGCTCAGCCCCTTAAGGCTCTTTTTCATCGCCAGAGTCAGTGCGCCGCAGAGCGCACCGACTCCGGAACAGCCCATGAGTAAACCCAGGGCCTGGGCGCCGCCGTGGAGAATCTTGTCGGCAAAAAGCGGCATGAGCACCGCGTAGGGCATGGCTGTGAAACTTACCAGTCCTAGAAGCAGCATCAGAGCGCGCACCGGTCCGCTTTGCCCGACGAACTTGAAGCCTTCAATAATATTTTCCAGCGGCGAACCTTCAATCGCAAGCCGGGGACGGTCGATTGTCATCATCGCAAGACCGGCAATTACCGCCAGAAAGCTAACGCCATTGGCAAAGAAGCACCAGCCTTCGCCAATGGCAGCAACCACAATGCCCGCAAGGGCCGGTCCCACCACGCGCGCGCCGTTAAACATGGACGAATTGAGAGCGATGGCGTTGACCAGATCGGCGCGAGAAACCATATCGACCACAAAGGCCTGGCGGGCAGGGAGGTCAATGGCATTGACCACGCCGGTGAGGGCGGCCAAGGTTACAACCTGCCAGATCTTTACACGGTGAGAAAGCGTGACCCAGGCCAGGATGAAGGTAAGAAACATCATGGAGGACTGAGTGAAAATCAGGATTTTTCGCCGGTCAAAGCGGTCGGCCAGTGCGCCGCCTATAGGGGCCAGCAGGAAAACCGGGATCTGCGAGGCGAATGCGACCGTCCCCAGCAGCAGGGCCGACCCGGTTAGGCGATAGACCAGCCATGCCTCGGCGACCTGATCCATCCATGTGCCTATTAAGGATATGAGCTGACCGGCAAAAAATAATTGATAGTTGCGATGGCGCAAGGCCCGCAGGGATTCAGGCCATCTGGAATTAAGGCTGCTGGCAGCGGTTTGAGAAGGATCACCCGGCATCTGCCCATTAGATGCATTGCGGGGGAAAAGCTATAACTTATTTGGAAATGCATGATTAGCCCGTTTTGAAACTCCATCACCGAGGACCGAACCCAATCCATGACCGAAAACGGTCGGGACGAAGCGAAGCAGTGTTAAGCCACGGAAGATTAAAGCGGGCAGTGCGGAAAACCCAATAAAAATCGTATGTTTCTCTCACTTGGCCCTTGCCAGAACCAGGGGAAGCGGAGTATCGTGAGTAACACCTCGCGAGTTGCTCCAACGTCTCCCACTTCCGTAAAGGGAAGAGAACAAGCGCTGGAACAGCCGTCAACGTTTGTTTTTTACTTTTGCCCAACCCTCACTTCAGGAGAAACACAAGATATGGTCAGGAAATCGATTTGTCTGAGCGCGCTGCTCGCGCTAGGCATGGTAGGAAGCTCGTTCGCTCAAAACCTTTCAGATGCAGCCCAGGCACAAGTGGGAACCAGTTCGGATTCGTCCACGGGATCTGCCCACGCGCTGGATCCACAGATAATTCACAGTGTTCCATCGGAATTGGTGGCGGACGATTCCACCAACGGCCCCAACGCCATTGCCGGCAATCCTGGCGCAGTCGCCAACGTAATTTCAGTGCCAAACTTTACCCGGTCATTCACATTCAACGGCGTTACATTCCCTTACACCATGGTTGGAAATGATCCGTCGCTTGGACATATCACCACTGTTCCCACCAAGATTGTTGCTGTGTCTCTGCGGTTGCTGAACGCGGACGGCACTCTCTTTGACACCGTGGACGCAACGCCATTCGTGGTGCCTGCCCTGAACTCCCCCAACTTCCAGAGATTCAAATACGAACACAACGCCACTGCACCAGTCACCGGTGAATCGACGCAATTCGCGGATGCCGTGCAGCGCGCTGAGTTCTTCGGCTCAATGGACCCAAACTGGCACACCGAACTGGCCCCGCAAGTAGTCGACCACATCTCAATCACGGTGCCGAAATTCGTGAATGTGCGTGTTGGCACTCAGGTGGTCCAGGCGATCAATTACCAATCCGGCATTGCCGCTGACGGTCAGCGCTTTGTGCTGATGCTCAACCTATTCTTCAACCAGCAGCTTGGCGTTATTATGAACACCGAGATTGATGCGGGCAACGTTACAACCGACGCCATCAATCTGCCATTGTTCCCAAACACTTACCTGTTCTCGTTCAATCGGGCCAATCCGCAACAGCGCGGCAGCTGCTGCACCCTTGGCTTCCACACCTATTTCACTGACGGCGCCTCGCCGGAGCATCGCTGGATCACCGATTACGCCAGCTATATCTCGCCGGGAATCTTCGGCGGCGGATTTGAGGACGTGACCGCGATCAGCCATGAAATCTCGGAAACGTTCAACGATCCTTTCGTTAACAACGCGACTCCGCGCTGGCATTTCCCCGGTTCAACAGCATGCCAGGGTAACCTGGAAACCGGAGATCCAGTTGAGGTTTTGGCGAATGCGACTTTCCCGGTAACGCTGAAAAATGCCGGCGTGTCCACTACCTACCATCCGCAGACCGAGGCCTTGTTGCAATGGTTTGCACAGACGAGTCCGTCAGATGCTATTCACGGTGCATACAGCTACCCTGATCTGACAGCTCTGCAGGCGCCTGCAACTCTTTGCCAGTAAGAACAACGCCTTTCAGCAATGGCACCGGTCTCCCGGTGCCATTTTTTGTCGGTTGCATACCCGAAGTCGGACTTGTGGCGTAGCCCGCTTACCATCCCAAACTCCTACAAGCCCTTGGACGAGATGCTTGTATAAGTTTCTTGTAAAAAGTTGTTTATTTCAGAGACTCAGCATTGCGAGTTGGCCAGAGTAGGCGTATGTTTATTGCGCCAGTTTCTACTCTGGAATCCAGCATCAGGAGCAACCTCAGCTCCCCCCAGGAGATATACCAATGTTGAAGACGTTACGTCATGCGCTTCCCTCACGCGCGTTTCTCGGATTCTTTCTTATTGTTGGCTTGGCTGGTATCAGCTTTGCCCAAAACGATATCGCTGCGCCTAACGGTTCGGCCGGTTACGTAAGCATGCCGGTGGCCGCTGTCGACGGCTCCATCGGACAGCCTGTTAGCTCAGCCCCGCTTCTTGTGTTTCCGAGCGGCGCAGATACATCCAAAGGCAGCTTTTCATCCGACGCGAATATGGCCGGCAACGGACCAGGAAGCAACGCTTCCAAAATAACAACCACCATTACTACCAGTACCATTGGTGGCGTGATGACCGGACTGGATACGGTACCGACCTTTACTGGCTCATTCTTCAACCCCAACCCGTCCATCCTTGGCTCGCGCCCGAATGGCGTTTTTCCTTTCGTGATGGTTGGCAACGATCCTCGCATCGGCGGCACGACGCGCATTCCAGCCAAGATTACAGAGGTTTCACTGACTTTGCTTAACGACGATGGCAGCGTCCGGGCCACCATGCCCTTTGCGCCATTCTCAGATCTTACGGAAGACTCGCCAAACTTTTCTCCAACCAATTTTACCTCTGGACACCATATCCAATATGAAGATGCGATCCACCGCGCCCAATTCTTCAATAGCATGGACGAGGACTGGCACACCGTGCTGAGCGGTCCAACAACAGTGAACCGCGTTACCTTCACCATTCCGAGACACGTAAATGTCCTGATCAACGGTCAAGTGGTTTCGGTACAGGCCTATTTCTTTGGACACGCGCCGAACGGCGATCCGTTTATTGAATTGCTGGACCTGCTTTTCAATGCCCTGAACACCAACCAGGTAGTGAATGACATCAACGCCGGTAACTTCACCACCGACGCGATCAATATCAACATGTATCCCAACACATTCCTGTTCTCCATCAACAGCCAAGGCCAGTTCGCCGGCTGCTGCGTTTTGGGATTCCATACTTATTTCTTTGAAAGCGGTGTAACTCCACAGCCGCGCTGGATTTTCAACTTTGCCAGCTGGATTTCTCCAGGACTGTTTGGAGCCGGCTTCCAGGACGTGACTGCGCTTTCACATGAAGTTGCAGAAACGTTCGCAGATCCTTTTGTGAACACTATCGTTCCAACGTGGCAGTTCCCGGGTGTTGCTCCTACGGCCAAGGTTTGCCAGGCAAATCTGGAAGAAGGCGATCCCATTGAAGTGCTTCCGGTGGCGACCGTCCCCATTCTGGTACGAGAGCGGAACCAGGTGTTCACCTATCACCCGCAGATCATACCTTTGCTGCAATGGTTTGAAATGGGAGCGAAGTCTGATGCCATTGGTGGAGCATTCAGCTACCCAGATACGACCACTCTTCCGCATTCGGCTTTGCCCTGCCCGCAGTAAGCGGAGTTTGTTTGCAAAACGGTGGCGCCGGTTCTTCCGTCGCCACCGTTTTAGTTGTGGGGTATGACCAAGGCGAATCGGTCCGCCGACCTAAGTAAATTTGCATCGCCGGACGCTGCCTGATAATCTAACTAACTGGTTAATTAATTCGGTTTGGGGGTTCACATTTCTTTGGGCGACAGCTTGATACGTCAATCTGTGCACTGGCGGGAAACGCGCATCCCGCTCCGCACGACCGCATCTAAAATCCGATACCTCAAGAAGGTAAACATGCGGACGCAACGTGTCCTGATAATTTTATTTACATTTTTAACTGCACTTTCTTCCACTGCGCAGGTTCCGGGTGGAGCGGCGCCAGCGCCAGCCCAGGACCGCCAGACGCCTGTGGCGATTACCGCGCAGACGCCTGCTCTGGAGCAGTTCAGCGGCAGCGGCACCGTGGACAAGCTGGTTCCTGGAACGATTCAGCTGGGCCTGCTGGACGCAATTGATCGCGGGCTGAAGCACAATCTTGGTCTTCTGCTTTCCCAGCAGCAGACGGAACTGGCGCGGGCGCAATATCGCCGACAATTGAGCGCGCTGCTGCCGAACATTTCCGGCAGCGTGAGCGAATCATTGAACCAGATCAACCTGGCGGCATTCGGCATTCCACTGCCGGCGGGATTGAAGTCACCCGTGATTGGCCCGTTTGGACTTTTCGATGCTCATGCCACCATGAATGAAACGCTACTGGACTTTAATGCCATGAACCGGGTCCGCGCGGCTTCTGAAAACGAGCGAGCGGCAAAGTTCACGGTGCAGGACGCGCGCGAACTAGTGGTACTGCTCGTCGGCAACCAATATCTGCTCACGGTGGCAAGCGCTGCCCGGCTCGACACAGCAAAAGCCCAACTCAACACGGCGGAGACAATCTTCCAGCAGACCAAAGACCTCAAGAGCGCCGGTGTGGCGGCGGGCATTGATGTGTTGCGGTCACAAGTGCAAATGCAGACGCAGCAACAGCGCGTGCTGGCGGCACAGAACCAATTTGAGCAGCAAAAGATGTCTTTGGCGCGGACCATTGGAATCCCAGTGGCGCAAGAGTTTCAACTGACTGACACTGTGCCATACGCTCCGCTTGCGGCGATGAATCTGGATGAAGCGCTGGCGCATGCTTACAAGGTGCGTCCGGAATTTCGGGCGGCGGAGTCGCGTGTGTGCTCGGCTGAGTTGGCGGTGAAGGCCGCGAAAGGTGAGGCGCTGCCAACCGTGGACTTGAACGGACAGACAGGCTTTATCGGTCCTGCGCCGGGAAGCGCGGAAAATACATTTGCAGTTTCCGCCGGTTTGCGCATCCCAATTTTTCAGGGCGGCAAGGTCAAGGCCGATGTGGACCAGGCGGCGACTTTGCTGCGGCAAGAGCGACTGCAACTGGAAAATCTTCGCGCCCGCGTGGAGTTTGAAATCCGCTCCGCACTGCTGGACGTGAAGACCTCTGACGATCAAGTTGCGGTTGCCAATCAGCAGATTGATCTTGCAGCCGAGCAGTTGAAAGAAGCGCAGGACCGCTACAAAGCCGGCGTATCCGGAAGCCTTGAAGTAGTGCAGGCGCAGGAAGCGGTTGCCGGCGCGAATGAAAACCATATCCAAGCCCTGTATCAGAACAATGTAGCCAAGCTTTCGCTGGTGCGCGCCCTGGGCGAGGCGGAGCAGCGGACGCGAGCATTTCTGGGAGGAAAATAACGTGGCTGACCCGATTAAGATATCGCCATACGAGGAAGAAGAAGCCGTGAAGGAGCCTGTCCACACGGAAGTTGAGATGCCCGAAAAGGAAGATGATCGCCGCTCCGGTGCGGAGCGCCGTTCGATCAGCGATACTCGCGCCGTGGGTTTCTTCCGCGCGAATCCGCGGGCCAAGTGGATTATTGCCGCACTGGTCATTCTTCTTCTCATCGGCGGATTTTTCATCTGGCGCTATTACTCCGTGCGTGAATCTACGGACGATGCGCAGATTGACGGCCACATCAATCCCATCAGCCCGCGCGTGACCGGCACGGTGCTGAACGTGCTGCATGACGATAACGAAGTGGTGCAGGCCGGAACGCTGCTGGTGGAGCTTGATCCCAAGGACTATCAGGTTGCGGTGGACCGCGCACGCGCCGATCTAGCCAATGCGCAAGCTAACGCCGTTGCCGCCAACGTGGGCGTTCCACTCACGCAAACTACCAGCTCCAGCCAGTTGCTTGCCGCCGACGCAGCCGTGAAAGGCGCGCAACGCGATATTGAATCGGCCCGCGCCAAACTGAATGACGCGCAAGCAATGTATGCCAAGACGTCCGCCGACCTGAAGCGCATGGAGCAGCTCATCGCGAAAGATGAAATTTCGCACCAGCAATATGACGCGGCGGTGGCGGCAAACGATTCCGCCAAAGCCCAGGTTGAAGCTGCGACTTCCGCCATTTCCAGCGCGGAAAGCCGGGCAGCGCAGTCGCAAGCGCAGGCTGAAGCTGCGCGGACCGTGCCGGAGCAACTGAAAGTAACACGCGCGCGAGCGGGAGCGGCATCGGCGGAAGTGCAGCGCGCTATCTCTGCGTTGGCGCAGGCTGAATTGAATCTCCAGTACACAAAAATCATCGCGCCGGTAACCGGCGTGCTAAGCAAACGCAGCGTTGAGCCGGGACAAACAGTGCAAGCCGGCCAGCCGCTGTTTTCAATCGTAAACCTGGACGACATTTGGACCACGGCCAACTTTAAAGAAACGCAGCTCCGCGACATGAAAGTGGGACAGCCAGCCAAGATCAAGGTTGACGCTTATGGAAAAGAATTTAGTGGCACCGTTGAATCAATAGGCGGAGCCACGGGCGCGCGCTTCAGCCTGCTGCCGCCGGAAAACGCGACCGGTAACTACGTAAAAGTGGTGCAGCGCATTCCGGTCCGCATCCGCTTTGATAAAGGCCAGGACCCGAACCATCAATTGCGGCCTGGCATGTCAGTAGAGCCGGTGGTGTACACGAAATAGCAATTGGCAAATAGCAATTGGCAAAATAGCAGTTAGCAATTGGCAAATAGCAGTTAGCAGATCGTTCGCAAATGGAGCGGCTTGCAACAAATGCAACAGACTAAGAAAGTGTCGTGAACTGAGGTCCTTCGGACTGCGTCCTCAGGATTTCGGCAGAAGGCTCTCGCGTGGCTCAAGCCTTCTGAACGCCTCAAGTCTGGAGCGTAGCGACATAAACAATGGAATCTTCCAAGCCAGTCATCAATCCGTGGATCATCGCCATCTCCGTGATGCTTGGCACCTTTATGGAGGTGCTGGACACCACGGTGGTGAACGTATCGCTGCAGCATATTGCCGGGAGTCTTTCCGTGACCCCGGAAGAGGCAACCTGGGTCCTGACTTCTTATCTTGTGGCCAACGCCATTGTGCTGCCGCTTACGGGATGGCTGGGCAATTATTTTGGCCGCCGCAATATTCTGCTAATGT
>JBAVUZ010000617.1:0-1809 GCA_049697035.1 Candidatus Angelobacter sp.
TTGCAGCGCGGTCTGTCTGTGCGAGCAGGGCCGTAGCCAGGGCATCAGTCTGCGAATCGGTCAGTGTAAACTTCGGCATCTTCAGGCCAGGACCAAAAGAGCGCGGATCATGAATCTTGGCCGCGATGTAATCCGGCAGGTTGTGCTTCATGCCCGGAGCGAAGACAACTTGCGCCAACGCCCGGCTGCCAACGCGCGTCAGGTCGGGAGCAAAGTTCTGCGGCGGATTCACGCCGTTGATCTGGTGGCATGCTGCACAGCCCGCTTCGGTAACCAGCTTTTTACCGTGGGCGACGCTGTCCGCGGTGGAAGGCGAGAGATGGACATTGGCCAGCAAGTCGTTATCTTTTTTCGCCAACAGGAAACCGGAAAGGAGAGCAACCTGTTTGTCATCCATGCGGTAATGCGGCATGCGGGTGTCAGGGTGATAGGCGGCAGGATTGTTGAGCCAGCGGCGCAGCCAATCCGGATTTACTTTGTTGCCTACCCGCGTCAGCTCTGGACCAAAGTTGCCGCCAACCAGATTTCCTGCTTCGTTCTGCATCGCGTGGCAGGAAGAGCAGAATGATGCGCCATAAAGCGTAGTTGCTTCCGTCGCGGCATCGGCGCCGGTCGAGGCGGCAGTTTTGATTTCGACTTTCGAGGCTGCGGACGGTGTGCTTTGGGTCATCAGGAAAGCCGAGATGTCCGCAGCGTCCTGATCGCTGAGCTGGAAGTTCGGCATGGTTGCCGACGCCGCGTACGCCTGAGGGTTTTTGATCCAGGCATAAATCCATTCGCGGCTGGTTTTTTCCGCGATGTGCGTTAGCGGCGGCGGATTATCGCCAGGCATGAGCTGATTGCCATCAGGCTGTGCGACATTGTGGCAATGCACGCAGCCCATGCTCGAAAGCAAGTTGCGGCCTTCGCTGAGCTTTGGCGCACCTTCGAGAGGACCAAGATGACATTGCCCGCATCCTGACTCCAGATACTTTGCCGGCAGCAAAGGCTGTTCCCAGGCTTCGGTAGTGTAGTGTGCTTCTTCCACTGACGTTGCCGGTCCCTGTCCGCGATGGCATGTGACGCAACCAAATTGATCAATCTCATGGGGAATCGGCGGATGCTTTCTGAACGGCTGCTGCGATGCGCCGACGAGCGCTCCATTCATGTTGACGTGGCAGCTTTCGCAACGGTCGACAACACCCAGCTTGGCAATCCATGTCTGCCGAATGCCACCATGGAAGCTGCGGACCAGAGTACCGCTCTGCCGCTCGGCAGCAATCTTTAAATAAGACTTTTGATAATGACGCCAGTCACTGAAATAGTTCTTGGCCGGTGCAATGGCCAATGAGACCAGGAGCACCAAACTTACGCCGCCAAAATAGGTCAGCTCTCGCAGTGTGGGGCGGCTGCGCAACGGGCCGGGTTTGTTGTTATCGTCCACTTAGTCTCTCCATCCTTCTAGTAGCTTTGCCACGGCAACACCCAACTCCATCCTGGGCCGCGGAAGAACGTGCCCACTACCGTAAGAATCGTCAGTTCAACCAGAAACCAGGACATGATCCAGAAAGAAAGCGGTTTGGAAGCCAGCCAGCGATGAAACAACCTGGGTGACTCCGTCGAAAAACTTGCCGACCACAACATCAGGCCGCCGATAAGGATCGTCGGCACCAGGGCAACGATTACGTCGAAGACCAGAAGGAAAATGCAGAACAGGACAAGAGTGATGCTAATCGCCGTCAAACGGCGTTTGCGGTTCCTGGCCCATAGACTCTCGCCTTCAATGTTGATATTGAAATAGGGAATTACAATGAGCGCGGCCACGACCAG
>JBAVUZ010000618.1:0-2505 GCA_049697035.1 Candidatus Angelobacter sp.
GAGGTATCAGCGCCATAAGTGCTCTGCCATGTGTGGTGGCTGAGCACGATCACAGGCGCGGAAGCAGGCTTGTCGTCATCCTCAGTGAAAACGCGTCCGCCAAACGCGCCCACGCCGAGCGTGGAGAAATAGTTTCCAGTTACGTACTGGGAACGCAGAGGCCGTGACGCGGTCTCTACGCGTTCACGCCGCACGCTTAAGCGCCCCATCCCGGCCTGGACGGCAGCTACCTGCTCAAACTCCGGGGTCTCAGCCTTTAGCCGCTGGAAAAGAGGAAAAGAAACCATGTCCCAGCGGTCTTGCGGGCCGCCTTCCACGCAACAGTTATCGCCATCTCCCACACGGTAGAGAGTGCTCGGATTGGCAACGGGCAGGGAACGCAGCATCACGGCGTGGATCAAGGTGAAAATCGCGGTGGTGCCGCCGATTCCCAGAGCCAGCGTGAGCATGGCCGCAACAGTAAAGACAGGCGACAGCCGGAACTGCCGCACCACGTAACGAAAATTGCCGAGCAGTTTTTGCATGGCACACCTCTACCTCTTTTGACCAATACGTCTGAAACAAGAAAAGGGTTCCCGCTATTTCAGTGTTTTTCGTCATGTTAGGGTGAGACCAATATGTCATTCGTCCCTCGATTTACCATGGTCTTTAGGACATTTGCGCAGGACAGTGAATGTTTCTGGCCGCTTCTTCGGAGACTTGACCATGAATGACATCGCCCGCCTGTTTCAAGCATTTCTTGCTCCCGCCATCTTCGTTTCCGCGACTGCGTTGCTGGTGCTCTCCATCAATGTCCGGCTGATGGGCATCGTGAGCCGATTCAGGCAGTATGTGCATGCGCGCCATGATGCCGCCAAGAATGGTCGGCTGCAGGAGGCCGATGCCTATATGGCTCAGATCAACCTGATCGAGGAGCGCGCGGGTATGATCAGGCGCTGCTTTCTCCTGGTACTGATCGCCCTTGCCGCGACCATTGGCTCCTGTCTCCTGCTGGGATTAGGGCTCTATTGGCAGCAAGCTGCGGAGGCGGCGGTGATTATTTTTGTGCTGGCGATGCTCTGCCTGCTGGCAGGAACTTTCTATTACATTCGGGAGGTCAGCGTTTCTTTAAGCTCGGTGCGCATTGAGGCCTCCGACTCGCGGTTCATGGATCTGGGTTCCCAACCCGAAATAGGCAGGCACGATCCGCTCTAAATATCGTTTATGTTTGCCAGGCGGCATGGATTTGCGGCGCGGCGATAAGCTTGCATCACTATAGTTCAGCGGAGTCATTTACCATTAATATATTGAGACTCCAAAACTCCCTCTATGGTCAGCCTTAAAGACATACAAAATGCCCGTTCGCTTCTGCGCAACGTTGCGGTGCGTACACCTCTAGTGCTGTGCAAACTGCCGAGTGACCCGCAAGTAAATGATCTGCAAATGAATGCCCGGCAGATTTTTATTAAGCCGGAAAACTTACAGCCGGTTGGATCGTTTAAACTGCGCGGCGCCTACAACAAGATTTCTTCGCTCTCGATGGAAGAGCGCAAACGCGGAGTGGTGGCGCATTCCAGTGGCAACCATGCGCAGGGCGTGGCTTTTGCGGCGCGAGCGCTGGGGGTGAAAGCCACGATCGTGATGCCTTCGTCGGCTCCAAAGGTCAAACTGGATGCGACGCGTGCGATGGGCGCGGAAGTTGTGTTGGTAGGACCGGCGAGTGAAGATCGCATCAAGAAGGCGGAGGAACTTGAGCGGGAACACGGACTGGCTCCCGTGCCGCCGTACAACGATGAAAAGATCATTGCCGGGCAAGGAACGATTGGGCTGGAGATTTTTGAGGACATGGCTGAAGTTGAACTGGTGCTCGTCCCGGTTGGCGGTGGAGGATTGTTCAGCGGCGTTGCCACGGCGATCAAGGAATCGAACCCGAAAACCAAGGTGATTGGCGTAGAACCGGAGTTTGCGGCTGATGCGCAGGCGAGTTTGCGATCGGGAAAGATACAATCCATTTCTGGCGAGAGCGCGGCGCGCACCGCGGCGGACGGGTTGCGCTCACAAAGTATTGGCGAGATCAACTTTGAGCACATCCGAAAATATGTGGATGAGATCATCACGGTGACGGAAGATGAAATCCGGCGGGCGATGCGGCGGTTACTGTTTGCCGCGCGCGTGCTGGCGGAGCCGAGCGGCGCTGTGACCACAGCGGCGGCAATGTTTCACGCGGAAGAGTTGCCGGCAGGCAAGACCGTGGCCGTGCTGACCGGCGGCAATATTGAGCCGCAGCTTTTTTCTGAAATGATTCTGCAAACCGTGTAAGGTAAACCATGGTGACAAACCGCAAAATATTTTTATTTCTGGTGGCGCTTGCGGCTGCGACTGTTTTGGTGGGCAGAGCGCTTGCCGCCGAAGCGGAGCACGCGACGTTGATTCGCGAAGAATCGTTGTATAGCTCGGCGGGCGCGAATGCGCAAAAGACAGCGCAGGTGGAACGAGGCTCAGCGCTCACGGTCCTGGAGCGCAGCC
>JBAVUZ010000619.1:0-2802 GCA_049697035.1 Candidatus Angelobacter sp.
GGTTGAAAAACAGCAGTTTATCCGCGGCTCAGTGCGTGAAAGTATAACCATGCTGGGATCGTACAAGCCGGTGAACGGCGTAATGTATCCCTTTTTCATTGAGAGCGGGCCCAAGGACAACCCGGAACGGCGCGGAAAAATTACGGTTACCAAGATGGAAGCGAATGTGCCCATTGAGAACAGTGAATTCAAGATGCCTGCCGCTCCTGCCGCGTCTCCTGCCGCCAAGTCCACACCCAAACAATGAGCGCGTAAAAACACGTACTGGATATTTTGAGAGGAATTTCATAATGATGATTGTCCGCTATACCTTCTTTCCTGTGCGCTCGACCGCTGTGTTTGCTCTCCTGTGTGCTCTGTGCCTGGCCGTTTCAGCTCAAACGCCCGCGCCGGTGAGATACGATTCCGGCACCATCTCCGGATTGGCGGCAAGAAACATTGGCTCCGCCACCATGGGTGGACGAATTTCCGCCATCGACGCCGTGGATGAAAATGGCAAGATCACTGTATTTGTGGGATCAGCCAGCGGAGGCGTATGGAAGTCCATCAATGGCGCCACAACATTCAAGCCGGTGTTTGACCGTGAACCTGTGCAGTCGATCGGAGCAGTAACCATTGATCCTTCAAATCACAAAAATGTCTGGGTGGGAACAGGAGAAAGCTGGACCAGAAACAGCGTTTCCATCGGCAATGGGATTTACAAATCGACCGATGGCGGCGAAAACTGGACCAACATGGGATTGAAAGACTCAGAACACATCGCGCGTATCCTGGTTGATCCCAAAGACAGCAACACAGTGTTTGCCTGCGCCACAGGGCATTTGTGGAACGACAATGATGAGCGTGGCGTTTACAGGACGACTGACGGCGGCACGAATTGGAAAAAAGTATTGGCCGGAGCCAATGGCTCAACCGGCTGCGGTATGCTGACTGCAAATGCGCAGGAGCCGAAAACGATTTACGCGTCCATGTGGGACTTCCGCCGCCAGGGATGGACGTTTCGTTCTGGCGGGCCGGGCAGTGGACTGTTCAAGAGCACAGATGGCGGCGACCACTGGACGGAAATCGCGCCCAGCAACAGCCAGGGACTGCCGGAAAAGCCCTACGGAAGAATTGCGCTGGCAGTAGCACCTTCCAAGCCAAACGTGGTTTACGCCATGATCGAAAGCAAGCAGAGCGCGCTCTACCGCTCAGACGACGCGGGCAAAAGCTGGAAAAAAATGGATGCCAGCCAGTACATGGTGTGGCGTCCGTTTTATTTTGCCAACCTGATTGTTGACCCCAAGAATGAAAACAAGCTCTTTAAAGTAGACCTGGTGCTGCTGGTCAGCGTGGATGGCGGACGCAGTTTCAGTTCAACAGCCAACACACATGGCGACAACCACACGGTGTGGATTGATCCGAACAATACCAACCAGATCTATGCGGGAGACGATGGCGGCTTCTGGAGCAGCACTGACGGCGGCACCCGCTGGGCCCGCGCGTGGAACCTGCCCACGGCGCAGTTCTATCACGTGAGCGTGGACAATGCGGATCCCTACCATGTGTACGGCGGCTTGCAGGACAACAGCGTTTGGGTGGGCGATTCGTCGTATCCTGGCGGCATCACCAACTCACGCTGGGAAAATATTTATGGCGGCGACGGTTTCTGGGCATTTGAAGACCCCGCAGACCCTGATTATATTTACGCGGAATCGCAAGGCGGCGAAATTGCCAGAGTTAACCGGCACACGCTGAGCGGCCGCAACATCAAGCCGCAGCCGCAATACAATGAGAAGAAGCTGCGTTTCAACTGGAACACGCCCATCCACGTCAGCCCAAACGAAAAAGGCACCATTTACATCGGCGCGCAGTTCCTTTTCCGCTCGCGCGATCATGGCCAGTCATGGGAGCGCATCTCCCCTGACCTTTCCACCAACGATCCAGAAAAACAAAAGCAGGAGGAATCTGGCGGTATTACCGTGGACAACTCCGCGGCAGAGATGCACACTTCTGTCTATTCAATCAGCGAGTCGCCAAAGAATGGCCAGCTAATCTGGGCAGGCACCGACGACGGCAACCTGCAGATCACGCGCGATGGCGGCAAGCATTGGACCAATGTAGTGGACAAGGTCCCGAATCTGGGCAAGAACTCATGGGTATCCACGGTAATTGCCAGCCGATTCAATGAAGGAACGGCCTATGCAACTTTTGATCGCCATACCTTTGGCGACATGAAACCTTACCTTTACAAGACAATAGACTTCGGCAATACGTGGACGCCGCTGGTGAGCGATACAAGCGGCGTGACTGGATATGCGCACGTCATCACCGAAGACACAGTCGATTCCAACCTGCTCTTTCTAGGAACTGAGTTTGGCTTGTGGATTTCCATTGATGGGGGCAAGCAATGGGCTCAATACAAGGGCAGCGGCTTCCCTGCCGTCGCGGTGCGTGACAT
Source organism: Candidatus Angelobacter sp. (assembly GCA_049697035.1). GTDB lineage: Bacteria > Acidobacteriota > Terriglobia > Terriglobales > Acidobacteriaceae > Angelobacter. The sequence continues at coordinate 2,441 of JBAVUZ010000619.1, forward strand.
TGTTGTCCAGCCGCGCGAGTCTGACCTGGTGCTGGCCACGCATGGACGCGGCATCTGGATTATTGATGACATTTCATCGTTGCGCGCTCTCACGCCGGACTTGATGGCCCAGGACGCCGTGCTGCTGGATTCCACCAGCATTCAGTACCTGAATTCCAACGGCGGCTGGCCGGAAGGAGATGCCACATTCTCAGGTCCAAGCCGCACACAAGACGCCTTCATCACCTACTACCAGAAGGGTCGCCATATTTTCGGCGACATGAAGATCGAAATTATCGACCCGGACGGAAAAGTGGCGGATACCATTGCAGGCAGCAAGCACCGCGGCATCAATCGGGCGACGTGGTCAATGCGGCTGAAAC
>JBAVUZ010000620.1:0-2096 GCA_049697035.1 Candidatus Angelobacter sp.
CGAATCCCGATCTTCTTGAGTTTGCCGCGCGCAATATAGCAACCATTGCCTGGATGCAGGAAACGTTTGACGTGGCCACGGCACGCGGATCGGCGGCGGTGATGTTCATTTCGCAGGCTGACCCGGGATGGGACTTTTCCACAGGTGAGGGAGCACCTTTACGGGATCCCAAGACACTAGTCGAGACTGACGGTCTCCCCGATGGCTTTCATGATTTTCTTATTGCGCTGCGCAGTCAGGTAATCGCATTCCGCAAACCGGTTGCGTACGTTCACGGCGACTCGCATTATTTCCGCGTCGACAAGCCATTTCTTGATTCCCTGGGACGGCGGCTGGAAAACTTTACCCGTGTGGAAACCTACGGTGACAACCAGGCAAACGGCACAAATGACGTGAACTGGCTCAAGGTGAATGTGGATGCGAGAAGCCGCGAGGTCTTTAGCTACCAGCCGCAGGTGGTGCCGGGAAATCGCGTGGCGGTGCCTGCACCGTAAGGGCTGATTCCCACCATTTCGGCAGTATCAATGGCGGTCTCAGAAGTGGGACCGCCGTTTCTTTGATGCAAATGTCCGGACGTTTTCAGCAAGTGTCAGTTCCGCACCGTCTCGCCTGAATCACGGAGCTGCGGATCGCCTCAGCAGCGCCTTCGTCGTTTCCCAAAAATAACCGCAAAATATCAGAACACTTTTCGTTCTCCAGCAGTCTTTCTTAACAGGGAAGGCTGGAAATGGCGGGGCAGGCAATTTTGGGAGATACGGTTCTGAGATCGGCGATTGCCATGGAAGCTGCGGCTCCGACAGTTGAAACGCTGGTGGCGGACCATTCCCGAATGGTCTTCCGCATCGCCTACTCCATCCTGCGCAACCATCATGACGCAGAAGATGCAGCGCAGGAATGCTTTCTACGGGTATGGAAACACAAGGACCGCTTGCATGAAGTAAGCAACGCCAAAACGTGGCTGGCACGGATTGCGTGGACTACCGCCCTAGACAAGCGACGCTCGGGCCGCAAGATGCTGTCATTGAACGATGCTGAAGCGGGCGCGGAATTGCTGGAATCACTTTCTGATGGGACTCCTGCAGCGGACGAACAGCTTGCGGAGCGGCAGAAACAGCAACTACTGCAACGGTTGATCGCGGGATTGCCGGATGATCTGGGACAGACGCTGGAGTTATCCACGGTTCAGGAGCTGAAGTCGGCGGAAATAGCCGAGGTAATGAAGATACCGGAAGGTTCGGTGCGGACTCGTTTGTTCCGGGCGCGCAAGCAGCTCAAAGAGAAATTGGCGGTCCTGCTGGAGGGGAAAAGACATGGCTGACCAGGAAAGAGATAAACACATCGATGAAATGCTGGACTCGCTGCTCGCTAATTATTCCTCGGCGGAGCCTCGAGTCGGGCTGGAAACCAGAATACTGGCGAATCTGCGTGAAGCAGAAGAAAAGAAAGCGTCACAAGGATGGTGGAATTTCAAATGGCTTTGGGCGGGAATGGTTACGGCTGCATTCATCGTAGCTGCGGTGTTGATCAGCGGGCGGAATCGAGTTGAGCCAACGACACACGTGATCGTTAAGACCAACCAACCGGCTCCCCAACCAGAGATTCAGCCGCACGCGCCGATTGCTCGACAAGAAACGGCCAGAGTCCATCGGCGCAAATCATCGACGGTTCCCACAGCCCAGCGGAATGCGACGCTGGCGCTGAGTGAGCGGCCAGATGTCTTCCCAACGCCAACGCCATTATCGGAGCAAGAGAAGTTATTGCTCAGTTATTTGGCAGGCACGCCGCGTGAAGAGGTGATCGCGGAAAGCCATCCTGACGAACCGCCAGTGGTGGGCGATCAGGACCAGACTGAAGCCATACCCGATCTAACGCTTATTCCTCAAAAACTAGGCAATACTCGATAAGGAGAGAACCATGAAGATTTTTACCAAGGTGATACTTGCTCTAGCGCTTGTTTCAAGCCTGGCGGCACAGCAGCCGGCAAAAGGTACAGCCGACCAACCGGCTAAGGACCAATCAGCCAAGAAAGATATCCTGGCAGGCCGGGAAGGCATGACAGAGAACTTTTTCAAGCTGGCCTTCGTGATGTATGAGCT
>JBAVUZ010000621.1:0-1566 GCA_049697035.1 Candidatus Angelobacter sp.
AGATTACATCGTGCACGATCTCATCGCCGACGTGGAGAGCCGGTTTCCTGCCGCGGCTGATCGCGCACACCGCGGGATTGCGGGCGTCTCCATGGGAGGTTTTGGCGCAGTCGTGCTTGCGCTCAAGCATCCTGATCTGTTCGTCTTCGCTGGCGGCCTCAGTTCGGCTTTGGACGTTCCCAGCCGCCCGTTCTCCATCAAACGCGTCGGTCAATACCGGCAGCACAGCTCCATCTTCGGCCCGTGGGGAAGTCAAAGCCGTAGGGCCAGCGATCCCTTTGTTCTTGTGCGCTCCGCTGATCCCGCTCAGGCTCCGTATTTGTTTCTTACCTGTGGCGATCAGGAAGGTCTATTGCCCGCCAATCGCAGATTCTCCGCCATGCTGCAGGCAAGGCATTTCCGCTATGAGTTTCACAGCGTCTCTGGCGGCCATGACTGGAATCAGTGGAACCGCAATGTGCCCGCGCTGATGAAGAGCGTGCTGGACCACATGAAGCCCAAGTGAAGCAACCCAACCTTGCATTTCGTCCCTTGCCTTTCCGCCGCTCATAGGTGTCCAATATTAGAAGCGAATCGCAAGAGGTGACTCCGATGAATCGCAGACAATTCCTCAAAGATGCCTCCACCACACTGGGCGCCGTAATGTTTGCGCCTTCTCTGCTGCATGGGTTTGACGCCGCGCCTTCCGTCTCACACGTCGCATTCGTCAAGACCACGGACCGCGCCGCCGGCGTAAAGCGCGCCATTGAACTGCTGGGCATGGATAAATTCCGCGGCAAAGATTTGTTCATTAAACCCAACTTCAACAGCTCTGATCCCACCCCAGGCTCAACCAGTGAAGAGACGCTCGTCGCGCTGCTGCGCCAGCTCAAAGCCATGGGCGCAGGGCCGCTCACACTGGGCGACCGCAGCGGCATGGGTGACACGCGCGAGGTCATGAGCAAGAAAAGCGCATTCCAGATGGGCAAGGAACTGGGCGCGAAAGTTGTTGTCTTTGACGAACTCGCTTCCGACGATTGGGAGTTGCTCAAGCCGCAGGACAGTCACTGGGATCAAGGCTTTGCCCTGCCGCGTGTGGTGCGCAAGGCCGGTGGCGTGGTCCAGACCTGCTGCCTCAAGACGCATCGCTTTGGCGGCCACTTCACGCTGTCACTCAAGAATTCCGTGGGCTTTGCGGCCAAGCAGGTTCCGGGAAATTCTTACAACTTCATGCGGGAGCTGCACTCCTCGCCCAACCAGCGCCGCATGATCGCCGAGATCAATACCGCCTATAAACCTGACTTGATTTTGCTGGATGGCGTGCAGGCATTTACCAACGGCGGCCCGGACCACGGGAAGATGGTTGAATCCAACGTGATTCTTGCCGGGACAGACCGCGTGGCCATTGATGCCGTCGGTGTAGCATTGCTGCGGCACTTTGGCACCACTCCGGAAGTGAGCCAGGGCGCGATCTTTGATCAGGAACAGATTGCGCGCGCCGTGCAATTGAAAATCGGCGTGAGCAGCCCCAAACAAATTGAACTGGTAACCGGCGACCCCGAGAGCGCTGAGTATGCAAAGCAGATC
>JBAVUZ010000622.1:0-1853 GCA_049697035.1 Candidatus Angelobacter sp.
GGTATGCGGTGTGTCCGGAGTGCGGCGGAGGCAGGCTGCGCGCGGACGCGCTGCAAGTGAAGATTGATGGCAGGAATATCCGCGAGCTGACGCAGTTGACAGTGGAAGCCGCGGCGGAGTTTTTTAAGACGCTGAAACTGTCGGCGGAGAAGACGGAGATTGCGGGGAAAATTCTGGAGCAGATTCAAGAGCGCTTGAAATTCCTGAATGACGTTGGCCTGGAATATCTGACGCTGGATCGGCTGGCTTCAACGTTGAGCGGCGGCGAAGCGCAACGCATTCAGCTGGCGACTTCGCTAGGATCGCGGCTGGTGGGCGCGTTGTACGTGCTGGATGAGCCGTCGATAGGGCTGCATAGCAGAGACACGGCGAGGCTGGTGTCGATCCTGCATGAGCTGCGAAATCTTGGCAACACGATTTTGGTAGTGGAACACGATCCTGAAGTCATGCGCGCGGCAGACTTGATCCTGGACCTGGGGCCGGGCGCGGGCGAAAACGGCGGACGCGTGATGGCGTCGGCAACGTATGAGCAGATTAAGACGATGCCGCAGTCGCTTACCGGCAGATACCTCAACCAGGAGCTGCGGATACAGATTCCGCGGGATCGTCGCACGCCGGGCGTGCCCATGATAAGGATAGAAGGCGCGCGGGCGCATAATCTGAAAAACATCAATCTGGAAATTCCGCTCGGTATGCTGGTGGCGATTACGGGCGTGTCGGGATCGGGAAAATCGACGCTGGTGCACGACGTTTTGTATCAGGCGCTGGCCGCGGAAAAAGGCATCACCGCTGGCCCCGGCCCGGCGGCAAGCGGATTCAAGCGCGTCACCGGCGGCCAATACATTGCCGATATAATTTTAGTTGATCAATCGCCCATTGGCCGGACTCCCCGCAGTAATCCCGTAACTTATATCAAGGCGTTTGACGCGATCCGCGAAGTTTTTGCGTCTGTCCCTGAAGCACAAAAGCATGGCTACGGCGCAGGCCACTTCAGTTTCAATATCCCGGGCGGTCGATGCGAGACGTGCCAGGGCGATGGCACCGTCACCGTGGAAATGCAGTTCCTTGCCGACGTGGAACTCATCTGTGAAGACTGCAAAGGCACGCGCTACAAGCCGCAAATTCTCGACGTCCGCTATAAAGGCAAAAATATTCATGAAGTCCTGAACCTCACGGTGCGCGAGTCGCTGCAATATTTCGCCGGGCATCCCAAGATCACTGACAAGATGCGCGTGCTTGAAGAAGTTGGTCTTGGCTATCTGCGCTTGGGCCAGTCGGCCACAACGCTGAGCGGTGGCGAAGCGCAGCGCATGAAGCTTGCGGCACATCTTGTCCCCAGCGGACGCGCACAGGGCTTTGATCCTGCCACGCCGGAAGAAAAAGAGCAGCGCAAGCGTGCTCGCGCCGGCAAAGGCGCACTCTATATTTTCGACGAGCCCACCACCGGCCTCCATTTTGACGATGTCAGTAAGCTGCTCGCCGCCTTCCGCAAGCTCATCGACGCTGGCGGCTCCGTGCTTTGCATTGAACATAATATGGATGTCATCAAAGTTGCCGATTGGTGCATCGATCTCGGGCCCGAAGGCGGCGGACGCGGCGGGCAGATTGTTGTGGCTGGACCGCCTGAAACCGTAGCAAAATCCAAGAATTCCCACACCGGAAAGTGGCTGGCGCGCATCTTAAAGAGCGAGAACTCTGGATCGAATGGGCACCACTAAAATCACCGCCGTTGCGTTGCTGGCAAGCCTCGCTCTGCCCGCGCTCGCGCAAACGCGCCCAGCGCACAAATCACCGTCAACGGCCACTGCCACAAACGAAGACCGCGCTGCCGACGCGCTCAAAGACGCCGAGTC
>JBAVUZ010000623.1:0-10662 GCA_049697035.1 Candidatus Angelobacter sp.
TGGCCCGCTTCAGGTCGGCGGTGGTAATCCAGAGCTGGCCAGCGTCTTCGCGTGCCGCAGCCAGATCGGTTGCCGTGTCGTCATAAACAATGGTCGTGCGAAGTGGGTTTGCCGTTGAAGGAAGAACAGTGAGCAGAAGAATCAGGAGCAGACCGCAGGGCATACCGGCTTTCATAATGGGTCTCCACGTAAGGATGGTAATTATACTTCCTCTGAAATCCCTTACTGCTAAAACCTCGAGCGGCAGCGAGGGAGCAATGTGGATACGAGAGTCCTAGGGAGCAACCGAAACGCGATAAACCTCGGACTCGCATCCCATCACCCCTTGATTCGTGTTTATTCGCGGATGTTCGCGGCCCAATCGATTTTGTTGTGATATGGATCCCTCGCTTCGCTTCGGGATTCCAGAGGCAGCTGCATCGCCTTCAGCCCCAAATCTTGCAGCAGCGCAGCGTCTTCGTCGGGCGCTGGGTTTGGCGTCGTCAGGAGTCGTTCACCGGTAAAGATGGAATTCGCACCGGCGAGGAAGCACAGCAGGATCGCTTCTCGTGACATCTGCTTGCGTCCTGCAGCCAGGCGGACCATCGAACGCGGCATCAGGATGCGGGCGCAGGCGATTGTCCGCACCATGATCAATGGATCCAGATCGGGTTCCGCCGCCAGCGGCGTACCTTCAGCGCGGACCAGCATATTGATCGGGACACTTTCAGGATGCGGGCGAAGCGTGGCGAGCTGGTGCAAAAGGCCGATGCGGTCGTCTTCGGATTCGCCCATCCCCAGAATTCCGCCGCAGCAAACCGTGATGCCGGCTCTGCGCACGGCTGTAATCGTATCCAAACGTTCATGGTAAACCCGCGTGCTGATGATGTTCGAGTAAAACTCGGGAGAAGAATCCAGATTATGGTTGTAAGCGGTAAGGCCGGCTTCCTTGAGATGAGCAGCTTGCGATTCCGTCAGCATGCCCAGCGTGCAGCAGACTTCCATGCCCAGTGCGGCCACCGCGCGTACGGACTCCAGCACGGAATCGAACTCGCGGCCCTGAGGCGCCTGTCGCCATGCGGCGCCCATGCAGAAGCGGGTTGCGCCATCGGCTTTTGCGCGGCGGGCGGCGGGCAGAATTTCATCGCAATTCATCAGCGGCTCGCGCTCCACGCCGGTAGGGTAGCGCGCGCTTTGCGGACAGTAAGCGCAATCCTCCGGACATCCACCGGTTTTGATGGAGAGCAGGCGGCACATCTGCACTTCATTGGACGCGTGAAACTTGCGATGTACTTCTTGTGCTTGCGCAAGAAGATCAAGTAGCGGCTGATGATAGATGGCAGCGATTTCCTGTCGTGTCCAGTCCGTACGCATGGCGGGGGCAATTATAAATGCGTTCCGTGCGAGCACAACGCGTGTCTTAAGTTACAGGAAGTGGCGTTCAAGGCCCTTGAGGACGGAAAAGCGCCTGGTTTCTTTTCCCGATGGAAAGGGCCTTGATTTGTTGAGCTTGCGCGGACGGCTAGTAACTGCAAAGTTAACCAGTGCAGGGCCGAACGTAACAATTCTTAAACTTTTGCACCGCGCATCTATTGATAAAGTAGACGGTCTGACGGGGCCGCTTGCTGGGACTGGTGAAAATGAAGAGCATGCACAGACAATTCGCGCTCTTGGCAACGTTGCTGGCCTGCGCCGTGGCTTTCGCCCAGCCTGTACCGCGGCTCAATAATATGACGCCCGCGCTCTCTCTGGTTCCACCGTCCCTGGCTCCATCTTTAATGATCACTCCTGCAAAGCAGCCATGCGTTCATCCCGTTGAGCCGTTCGATATCGATGATTACAATGGCCCGCTCAGCCAGGTGGTCGGGCGATTTTCGCAGCGGCTGGAAAGCACCACGGTCCACATTCCGCGCCACAAAAACGATCTGCGTCCCTGCGCTCTTTCCGCCTCCGATAAATTCCACATGTTCGTGGAAAGCACTTCTGATCCGTTGAACTACGTCGGCGCAGCCTGGGACGCCGCTACCGCGCAGATCGATCGCGACGATCCCAGCTACCAGATGGGCGCTTCCGGCTATGGCAAACGCTTCGGAGCTGCGGTCACTGACAATGCGACCGGCGACTTCTTCGGCATCTTTCTTTATCCCGCTCTCTTTCGCCAGGACCCGCGTTACTACCGTCTGGGACAAGGGTCAACGCAGTCGCGGCTCGGCCACGCGCTGGCGCACAGGTTTGTAACTCAAAGCGATTCCGGCAAGCTCATGCCAAACTATTCTGAATGGTTTGGCACCGTAAGTTCCAAAGCGCTGAGCAATCTTTACCATCCCGGAAACCCGCGCGGGTTTGGCCCCACGGCCAGCCGCGTCGGCTATAGCGTGGCCAATGACATGGCGTGGGATGTCCTTCGCGAGTACTGGCCGGAAATCGCGCGCAAATTCAAGCTGCCCTTCCGCACCCATAACTAAACGCCGCAAAAATAAAGACGGCGCCGAAACGCCGTCCATTAAAAGTTCATCAACAATCTAGAAAGTAAACTTCGCTCCCAACTGTAATTGCCGCGTGTTGAAGGCCGTTCTGGGTGCGCCAACTTGTCCGCTGGGGCTGAAACCGCCGTCGCCGAAGTGCGTGGGCTGGATCTGCCCGGGAACAAAGTCTGGCGCGCCGTAAACTGAAAATACTTCATCGATGTTGGTGTGATTAAGAATGTTGAACGCGTCCACGGAAAGGTTCAGCACTTTCCGTTCGCCAATGTGGACAGCGCGCGCCAGACGCAGGTCAACCGTTTCCAGGTTATCGCCGCGATAGCTGTTGCGTGGAGAATTGCCCACGCGGTCCGTTACGGGGTTGCCGTCATTATTCGCGTCAAAGCCCACAAACAACGTAAACGGCCGCGCCGATTGCAAGGTGACAATGCTGCTCAGTTGGAAGTTGCGCAGGAATGTGCTCTGCGGCGCGTCGGCTGTGAAGTTCGCCACAAAGCGGTGCCGCGCATCCTGGTTGGAATTGGCCCGTTCCAGGTTGCGCTGCGCGTTGGATTGCGGCGTGCTCACGAAGGTAACAAATGTGCCGTCATCCAGCGTGTGTGAGAGCGTGTAATTTGCGTCCAGCGAGAAATACTTTCCCGCCTTCTCGATCACCTGCAACGTCAACCCGTGATAAATCGAATTGCCGGTGGAATCGGTGAAGTAAAAAATACCGTTCGTTCCCGGAGATCCCGCCGGCGGAGCTGGAATGTTGGGATCGCGAATGGCAAATGCGTAAATGTCTTTGCCTGTGCTCGGCTGCACACCAACTGGCGGTCCCACGTTCAAATTGATAGGACGCACCAGCTTGTGTCCGGCAACAAACAGGTAGCCGGCGCTTACCGTCAGTCCGCCGCCAAGAGAGCGGTCAATTTCCAGATTGGCCTGCTCCGTATAGGGCGACCGCAAATTGCGATCAACCGCCGTACCGCCCTGGGCAAACAGTGAGTTGTTGGGGAATGATCCGCTGTTGATCAGGTTCTCAAAAGCTGAAGTCAACAATGGCGGCGGAACCGTACCTGGCGGTAAAGGCAGCGGAGGCACCGTGGGACATCCGGCCAGCACGCAGGGCGTAGGCAGGAAAATGCTGTTCAGCAGGTAGGTTCCGGTCGTCTGGTTATTTACCAGCGGTAATCCTGCGATTACGGGTGGCCGTTGTGGCGCCGGAACAAAGAAGAAGGTCAGGCTGTATTTGTCATTAAAGATGCCAAATCCGCTGCGGATCACCGTCTTTGAATCCGGCGCATAGGCAAAACCCACTCTCGGCTGGAAGTTGTTATGGTCGCCGTTCACAAAGAATCCCAGTCCGGCTTCCACGTCGTATCTGAGGCCGTAATTCACCGTGAGTTTCGGCGTGACCTTGTACTGGTCCTGGGCAAAGAAGCCAAAGTAACTGTGATTCACGTGCACGAAGAAATTCGACGCTTCTGAAGGCAAAAATGCTTGTTGCCACGTGGTTGGTACTGAAGGTGATGCCGCATTGGGATTGAAAGGCCCCGGGCCTATCGGTGCGCCCCAAAAGAAAGCTGCCAGGCACGGCGCTACCAGCCCTACAAGCGGCGCAGGACACGGCGTTGATCCCCAGTCAGACTTGCCTGAAGCGAGCAAATCATCCAGGCTGGGGAAGATCACGCGCGCCGGAGTGAAACCGGGCCAGATCACAAAATTGCGCACGTAATTGGTATCGAATCCAAACTTGGCGTAGTGCTTGCCGCGTACCCAGGAGAACGTGTCGGATGCCTGAATGCGCGTTTCGTTGTAGCGGTCAAACGCTCCAAAGTTGTGGCCGAACAGCAGCAGATTTGGGACATCGAGATTTGGCTGGCCGGTCACGCCAAGAAAACCATAGTTACGCCGCGCCCATTGGAACAGCAGTGAGTTCACTTTGTTCTCGCCGATTTGGGTTGCCAGCGTTCCCACCAGGTCCTGGTCGCGCAGGGATCCGTTGCGTCCGCTGCTCGGTGCGCCCACGCCGCCGCCATCCAGCGTTTCACCCACCAGCATGTTCAGGTTCGTGGCGTCCTGGATTGAGTAGCGCGCGGAAAGCCGGTTGTTATCCGTCAATTGGTGATCGACCTTCACGAACCCATTGTCCACATCGGCCGTCTTAAGCACGTTCAGGTTCTCCGGCGCAATGCCCAGGCTGGCCTTCAACGCATTGATTGCCGTCAGGTTGCTTACCAGCAGTGAGGGATACTGAGGTGATTGCCCTTTCCTTTGGCCTTCATAATTCATGAAATAAAAAGTCTTGTCTTTCTTGATCGGGCCGCCCAGCGTAGCTCCAAACTGGTTTTGCCGGAACGTGTCAAACCCCGGCGCCGCCAGCAACGGTTCAGCGTTGAGCTTATTGTTCATAAAGTACTCATAGACCGAGCCATGAGTGTCATTCGTCCCGGACTTGGTCACGATGCTCACAATCCCGCCCAGCGCGCGCCCGTACTCGGCGGCAAAGCTGTTATTCACCACGCGGAACTCGCTCACGGCTTCCTGTGAGGGCGTGGCGCGCTGCGACCCGGTTGCCGTATTGATGTTGTCCGCGCCGTCCACCGTCACGCTGTTGTTCAGGTCGCGCTGGCCGCCAAATGAAATGCGCGTTACCGAGGGATCGGTAAAAGTCGACTGCAGGCTGATTCTTCCCGTGGTCACTCCCGGACTCAGCAGGGCAAAGTCCGTGAACAGCCGGCCAGAGATAGGCAGAGACTCGATCTGCTGAGTGTCAATCACCTGGCTAACTTCTGTGCGTGTCGGCTCGATGGTAGGCGCTTCAGTGTTGACCGTGACCTCCTGCGTGGTTCCCGCCACCTTCAGGCTCATGTCAATCGTTGCCACCTGTGCCACGCGCAGCACAACGCCGGTCTGGGAATACTTGGCAAATCCCTGTGATTCCGCTGTCAATTCATAATTTCCCGGCGGCACATTGGGCAGGATGTAGAACCCTACGCTGTTGGAGGTGGTCTTATAACTCTGGTTCGTATCCACATTGCGCAGCGTGACCGCGGCCTTTGCGATCATGCTTCCGGTCTGGTCGCGGACTGATCCGTTAAGTTGGGCGTCTGCGGCGCTGCTCTGCGCATACGCGGCGCTGCAGGAGAGAACGAGAACAAGAATGAAAATAAAAACCGCGAAACCACGTTTCATGTTTCCTCCTAGCGGCATACCCCGGGCCTTTTGACCGCTTTAGCTCGCCGCGTGAATAGAGAAGGAGCCATCACCATTTCGAGGCACCATCCTAAGCCGGTCATTGTCTAACAAGCAAAACAAATGTCAAGGATTTAATTTTTATATCAAAATAGTTTGTCTGATGGCGACGAAAAGTCGGAAAGGGAAGAAGGAGTTGCGGAAACGTGGCGTCGATGAAGACAAGGTGTAAGGACACGGATTTTTTTGCGTCGCGCCAGACTGAAAACGGCTTTCTACGCAACCTTGGTAGTCCGGTGCGAGCGACTGAAAACGCCCGTGTTCCACTGCCAAACGCGTTCTCGCATTTGTTGTGGGCTGACCAGCTTGAGATAAGCCTCGCGACGCTCCTCGTCTTTAGACGTTCCACGCACCACGTTTTCATCCATCTGATGTAGCCAAGTGTGCTTCCAACTCGTGGGCCAGACCGGAGTCTTGGTTGCGACGTTGAAAAAATCTCGAAAGCCCATACTTCGCTTTCCTCGCAATCGCTATTCCTGCCGCAGCGCTTTCATTGGATCCACCTGACTGGCTCGCCGGGCGGGTAGAAAGCTCGCTAGCAATGCCGCTATCACAAGTACAAGAACCATGGCAGCAAAGGCCAGCGGGTCCGTGGACCGGACGCCCGGAACCAGATGCTCCAATAGACGAGACGCTGCCAAGGCGGCTACTATTCCCACAACAGCGCCAACCAATATCATTCCCACGCTTTGCCGCAGCACCAGCCCCATTACATTGCGAGCGGTGGCTCCCAGCGCCATCCGTATGCCGAATTCGGGAATGCGCTGGCTGGTCAGATACGCCAGCACGCCATAAATACCAACACACGCCAGGAGCAAAGCCAGCGCGGCAAAAATACCGAACAGCAGCAGCAGAAAGCGTTGCTGGGCAAGAGATGCGGTGGCCAACTGCTCCATGGTGCGGACCTGATACAGGACCTGATCGCCGCTGGGTCCGCGTACTTCCCGCCGAAGTGATTCAATGACATTCAATGGCGCAATGTTGGTCCGGACCGCAAGCGACATTAATTGTGACCAGCGGGGTAAAAGCTGGTCGGACACCTGAGCGAACGGATAATAAAACTGCGCGCGCAACGGTGACTGATCATCGGCGGCCAATCCCCAGTGCCGCACATGGCCTACTACGCCGACGATCAGCACGGCGTCCGGCGTATCTGCTTTTGAAGGATAGGGGCTGAGATTGTGCGGGATCCAAAGGACCTTTCCGACAGGGTCCTCTTTCCCGAAGGCTTGTTGCGCAAAAACGTCATCGATGACCGCGACGAATGGGCTGCCCAGCCGGTCCTGATCATTGAAGAAGCGCCCGTTGAGGAGCGGAATACCCATCACCTGCAGGTAATCTGGGGTCACGCTGGTTGCCAGCCCAAGCGGCATCTGGTTGGGCGGCGGCATGGCCGGAGTGCGCCAATAGCTGACCTGGTTGTATCCCGGGCGCATCGGGACCGTATCGACTACCGCGGCTGACTGCACTCCCGGCACGGCGCGGGTTCGATCCAGCGCGTCTTGCCAGGCTGCACGTATGCGAGCAGGATTTTCCAGCGTAGCTGCCGAAAGCGCCATTCGTGAGACCAGGACGTTATGGATGTTCAATCCTGGGTCCAGTGACGAAAGCCGAAGCAGCGTGCGTCCCAGAATTCCGGCAGAAATCAGCAGCACGACTGCCAGCGCGATTTCTGAGATGACAAAACTGGCGTGAAGACGGCGCGATGTTCCCGCGATGGTCTTTGCCCCGGCGCGGAGTTTGTTTTCAAGAGAGCGCGTGGGAATGCGCAACGCGGGTGCGAGTCCAAATAAAATTCCGCTCAGCAGAGAAACGGCGAGCGCAAACAAAAGCACGTGCCAATCCAGATGGACTTCTTCGGCGCGTGGCAAGCTGCCCGGCCAGAACCTCACAAACGGACGGAGGCCAATCGCGGCAAGCGAAACCCCGAATAACCCTCCCGCGAGTCCCAGGAGTGCGCTTTCAGTAAGACACTGGCGCACCACGCGTCCGCGGCTCGCGCCCAGAGCCACGCGCATGGCAAACTCACGCTCACGAGATACAGCGCGCGCCAGCAGCAGGTTCGCCACATTGGCGCAGGCGATCAGCAGCACCAGGCTCACAGCGCCCAGCAGCAACCATAAGGTCGAGCTCACATTGCCGACTTCAGGCCGAAGCGGCTCTGCAATAAATGTGCGGCCGGCATTGGATTTCGGATACTGCGCAGCCAGCTGAACGCCGGTCAACGCCAGTTCGCTTCGTGCCTGGGAAAGTGTCGCTCCGGGCTGAAGACGCGCCAACACATTGATGCCCGCATGCCGCTCGCGATTCTGGAGCACTGGTGAAGTGTCCTGGCCTATCGGGGTAAACACGTCCGCTTCATCTCCGTTTAGCCGGAAATTCGGAGGCGTAATCCCGACAACGGAGTAAGTCTTATCATCGTAAACAAGTGGCTTACCGATAGCATCTGCACGGCCGCCAAAGCGCCTCTGCCACAAACCATCGCTGATGATCACTACGGGCGCCGCTCCGAGCCGGTCTTCTTCCCGCAGGAACACGCGGCCATGTTTTAGGCGCACGCCCAGGATGGAGAACAGTTCAGACGAGATCTGAAACCCGTCAACATATTCAGGATCGCCGGGCCCGGCGATGGTGCCTCCACTGTAGCGCCATGCCGCCATCGCAAGAGAGTGAGTTTGATTCTTGCAGTCAAGAAAATTAGGGTAAGCCAGCGACCATAGATTGCCAAACTGCGTTGCCTTTTCCGTTTTTTCCTGCAGCGTAACAAGTCTGTCGGGTTCGGCATACGGCAGCGGCTTCAGCAGCACGCCGTTGATTACCGTAAACATCACAGTTGTTGCTCCACTGCCCAAAGCGAGCGTGAGCAGTGCCACCACGGCAAATCCCGGCATCCGCCGCAGCGTGCGGAACGCATAGCGTAAGTCTTGCAGCAGATCGTCAAACAATCCTACCGTGTTCCACTGCCAAACGCGTTCTCGTACCTGCTGTGGGCTGCCCAGCTTCAGATAGGCCTGGCGGCGCGCCTCTTCTGCGGACATTCCAGCGGAAATGTTTTCATCCACCTGGTGCGCGATGTGAGCTTCCAACTCGCGCGCGAGATCGGCGTCTTCATTGCGACGTTGAAAGAATCTGCGAAGTCCCATCTTCGCTCCTTGCTGAATTTATTCAGCGGCCCGGGCCAGCACGCGGCCAATGGCTTCCACCATCTGTTGCCAGCGGCTGGTTTCAGCCAACAGTTGCTTTCGCCCTTTTGCGGTCAATTTGTAATACTTGGCTTTGCGATTGTTCTCACTTGCGCCCCAGTATGAGCTGACCCAGCCGCGATCAGCCAGACGATGCAATGCCGGGTAGAGCGAGCCTTGTTCCACCTGCAACACGTCTTCCGATGTCTGCTCAATCACCCGCGCGATGGTGTGCCCGTGCGCCGGCCCTAAGATGAGCGTTTGCAGAATGAGCATGTCAAGCGTACCCTGCAACATTTCCTGGCTCGACGGTGTTTTGTTTTTGGCCATGCTTTCCTTCTTCTTGTTGTTTTGACTCCACTCGAACGTCTTGGTGAGCAAGAATCATACACCACTCGAATGTCTATGGGAATAAGCCGCGGATCGCGGGCTCTTCTGGATCGGACGGCTGGCGAGGAGTGCCAAAATGGTCCATCTGAAGCTACCTCGTCCGGTTGAAGCCACTTTCTATGCCGATTAATTTCAATGGCCTTGCAACTGAGTAGCTGCCGGGCACGTCCAATCTCCCATAAAGGCACAACCATGGCTCTCACTCGCGCGTATGAAGAACATGAAGTCACGCCCGAAATACGCCGGATGTATGCAAGCATCCGCTCGGGATTCGACCTGCCGTTTGTCCCGACCGTTTTCAAGCTCTCCGCCGGAATCCCACAGTATTTGAAAGTTGTCTGGAAAGATCTGGAAAGCGTGGTGTGCTCCCGCGAATTTGAGACCGCCGCCCGCGCCTACCAAGAAATTGCGCACTCGGCGGCCATCAGCGGCGGGTGGACGTTTTCTGACCAGCCGGCCGTCCTCTCCGCCGATAAATTTTCCAACGCCGATATTCGGCTCATCGGCGGCATTATTGGCCTCTTTGCCCGCGCAACGGCGCAGATGTCGCTTTTTTCGCGGCTGATGCAGCGCGGTTATTCCGGCGGCCAAAAGGGAAGAGTGACCAAGCTAAAGCAGGTCTCTGCCCTGGCCCAGATGGTGCGCGTGCACGTGCCCAATGAGCGTGAAGCCGGCCTTCGCGTGTGGCTGATTTATTCCGACATTAAGAAGACCACCGGCGCTAAGACCGTTCTCAGCGTATACCGCGCGCTTTCACCATTTCCCAGTTATCTGGCTTCGGCTTGGCTCGACGGTAAACGCCTCCTGGCCGAGCCCTCGTTCATTGCCGCGCGCGAAGAATTGAACCGCCGCGCTCGCGCCCTGCTGGCGGGACTGCCGGTAAGGGACCACCGCGCTATCCTGAAAGATCTTAATCCCGCTCAATGGCGTGAAATTGAAGAGATGGTCGATGGCTTTGCCCAGCTCTTGCCGCAATTTGCGCTGTTAACGTCAGTATGGCAGCGGTCATTCCCCAGCGCGTCGAGGTTGATTGGGGCAGCATAGGAAGCCGTCAGCAATCATCCGTCAGCAATCATCCGTCAGCAATCAGCCGTCAGCAATCAGCCAAAGTCATTAGCAACCAGCCAACAGAATTAGCCGCGAATCAAAGACGCCAATAATTATCTGGTTTGATTCGTGTGTATTCGCGAAATTCGCGGCTAACTCTTCTTGATCTGCGCTATCAGCGGAATCTGCGGCGATGTTTTTTAGCTGAATGCTAATTGCCGACGGCTGAGTGCTATCCTGGCGGCCAGTGCATCTGCCTTCCGCCCAGCAGATGCAGGTGGAGATGGAAAACTGTCTGTCCCGCGTCCGGACCCACGTTGTACACAGTGCGAAATCCATGCTCC
>JBAVUZ010000624.1:0-3151 GCA_049697035.1 Candidatus Angelobacter sp.
CGTGCTGCTGAATGGCCAGGGATTCACCATTATTGGCGTCACGCCAAAAGGTTTTCAAGGAACGGCGGTGATCGGCGGTCCGGACATGTGGGTCCCCATGTCAATGCATGACCAGATTCTTACCGGCTTTCTCAAGCAGCTTTTCAATGAACGGCGCTTTCTGGGATACAGCGCCGTGGGCAGGCTGAAAGATGGCGCGCGTCTGGAGCAGGCCAAGGCCGAACTGCAGGCGATTGCGGCTGACCTGGAGACGGCTTTTCCGCTTGCGAACAAGGGCCGCACGTTCACGCTGCAGCCGCTGCTGGAGTCGAGCATTAATCCGAACCAGCGCGCACAGTTTGCGCGCGCAGGCGTGATGTTGATGGCCGTAGTCGGCATTGTGCTGGTGATTGCCTGCTTCAACATTGCCAACCTGCTGCTGGCGCGTGCGGCGGGCAGAAAGCGCGAGATGTCAATCCGCGTGGCCATTGGCGCGTCACGCAGCCGTGTGATCACTCAGTTGCTGACAGAGGCCATGGTGCTGGCGATTGCCGGCGGCGCGCTGGGACTTGGACTGGCGCTGGCGGGACGCGACATGATGTGGCGCTTCCGTCCGCCACAGCTTCCGGCGGATGGCATGGACTTGTCGCTCGACTGGCACGTTCTGGCGTTTACCTTTGCGGTGGCGATTGGGACAGGACTGATCTTTGGACTTGCGCCGGCGCTGCAATCGTCGCGCCCGGATTTGGTTTCAGAGTTAAAGGAGCGTGCCGGCGGCGATCTGCGCAAAGGAACGCGCTTCAATGTCCGCGACGTTCTTATCTCGCTGCAAGTGGCGGTTTGCCTGATTGCGCTGGTGGGCGCCGGACTTTTCCTGATCAGCCTGCGCAATGCACATGAAATGGATACTGGATTTGACACGCATAACCTGGGGATGCTGTCGTTTGATGTGGGCGCGCTGAACTATGAGCCGGCGCGTGCCAAAGAGTTTGAACGCCGCGCGCTTGAGGCGGCGCAGTCCACGCCGGGAGTGAGGGCGGCTGCGCTGTCTAACACCGTTCCGCTGTTCAATGGCGGCTTTGGCAGAACGCTGTTTCGTGAAGACGAGGACTCCACCAACGGGCAGAGCGGCCATGTAGCGCAGGTTTCCGTTGTCTCGCCGGAATATTTACCCACCATGGGCATTCCCATGGTCCGCGGACAGGGCTTTGACGGCAGTGTGCGTGAGGAGACGCCGCGCGCCACCATTATTAATGAGACGGCTGCCAAGCAGATCTGGCCGAATGAAGATCCCATTGGCAAGCGCTTTAAGTTTTTCCGCGATACGGACTACACAAAGGTGATCGGCGTTGTGCGCGATTCTACGTACAACAACCTGGGCGAACAGCCGCGACCTTATATGTATGTTGCGCTGGTGCAGAATCCCAGCGCGGCGTTAACGTTGTTCTTCCGCACTGAAGGCGATCCAAGGACGGTGCTGAACACGCTGCGCTCCCGCATCCAGGAAATGGACCGCAACCTGCCAATCACGAATGTCTGGCCGATCGGCGAGGTGATTTCGCAGTCGTTGTGGGCGTCAAGTTTTGGCGCAAGCCTGCTGACGGTGTTTGCCATGATTGCCATGGCGCTTTGCGCGGTAGGTATTTATGGCGTGGTGGGATATTCCGTGGGCCAGAGGATACGCGAGTTTGGTATCCGGTTGGCGCTGGGAGCACAGCCGCGTGACGTGCTCATGATGGTGCTGAAACAAAGCGCTGTAATGATGGGCGCTGGTTTGCTGGCAGGACTGGTTGCGGCGTTTTTGCTGGCGCGCTTAATTGTTACGTTCTTGTATGGCGTGAACACCAATTCTCCGCTGGCATTTGTTGCCATGGCGCTGGTGCTGGCTGCTGTGGGAGTTTTTGCCAGCTACATTCCTGCGCGTCGAGCAGCCAGGGTTGATCCCATTGTGGCGCTGCATTATGAGTGATGAACCGCAAAGGACACGAAGGTCTTTATTTGAAATCTTGAGCGTAGCGAGAGATCTCTATAGCCGCCATCGTTTCCCAAAGCCCTGAAGCGCATCGTGAGCGATAGTGATCCCTCACCTGCAAAAAACACAGGTTCGGGATTTTAGAAGAAAGCGCCTTGTGATTTGAGCGCAGCTCTTTACTGATATGTAATCTTCATCTGGTCGATGAAAACACTGTAAGCTGCGGCGGTGCTGTTGCTATCAAGTTGAACGGCATTGGTGAACTGGTTATTTACGGCGCCGGAGAAAAACGCATTGTGCGTGATGTTCACCGGCATGCGCACGCCGTCAACGGTAAGCGCGTCATGCAGTACGGTATGGGCAACGGTGTCATTGTGGTATTCGGCAACAATGTGGTGCCATGTTCCCGGGGTGAAGCGCGTAAAAGCAAGGCCGGTGGCGTCCCAGCGTTTCAGGCCGTAATCAAAAATGCGCCACTGGTTTGTGGGATAGAGCGCCTGCCAGCTAAAGTTGTAGACCCATCCGTCCAAAATTTGCTGGCATTCAAACTCGATGCCCTGCGGCAGGTTTTCTGATCCGGCGGGAATGTAGATATCAAACTCGTAAGTTAACGCATTGATCTGCGTGGCGACCGGCGTGTGGCGCTGGTAGAAGTATCCATTGGTGTACGCGACGGTTGCGGCGATGCTGAACTGTGTGGATGAGCCGTCCTCACTGGGCGTGGCGATGCCGAGCGTATCAGAGTATGCGGCCGTTGCGCCGGTCGCGCCCGTGTTGCCGCAGTTGCCGCAGGTCAGCCAGGGTGATTCTTCAACCTTATTGATCACCGTGGCATTGCTGGTTGGTGTTGGAGTTGGAGAAGGTACCGTGCCGGGCGTAGGAGTAGGCGTTGCATTGGACGACGACACGGAACTGGCGCTGGTGGAAGCGGAACCGCTTCCGCCGCATGAGGCCATTAGTAAAGACAGTGCGAGAATCGCCGAGCAAGTTTGAGCGGCCTGCCAAAGCCTCATATGGCCCCCTTGCTGAAACTGGTTTTTGTGTCAAATCGCTGGAGGGACTGTAATGCTCAACGGATCATTTTGGATTACGTTGAAAGCCTGAGATTAGGAGATTAAGGCGTAACGGGAGGTCATGGACGCCACCGATCAATGGCACATGACCCTGTTGGGGACAACAGATTCAGTCGGCGAAGGTCTG
>JBAVUZ010000625.1:0-1588 GCA_049697035.1 Candidatus Angelobacter sp.
CGGCAGCAAAGAGACGCTGCGAACAGCCATTGAAACCGCACAACGCTCAGACACAATCATTTACTCAATCCTATTCAAGGACGACGAAGACCATGGCTTTAATGGCGGCTTTGGTGGGATAGGAATGGGCGGCCATCACGGTGGCCCAGGCGGCGGGCGTGGTAGATATCCGCAGGAGCCACGCGTAGACGGGAAAAAGATATTGGAACAGATGTCGCGCGAAACAGGCGGCAGGCTGTTTGAAGTTTCCGGCAAGCAGACGGTCGACAAGATTTACGCCCAGATTGAAGAAGACCTTCGCAATCAATACAGCCTGGGATACACGCCGGACAGGAGCGATCCGGGTGAGGGCTTTCATAAGATCAGCGTCAAGACCAAGCAGAAGGACTTGGTGGTCCACGCCAGAGAGGAATATTACTGGAACAGTAAGTAGCGGCAGTAACAACCGTTCATGTACCAATGAGTGACTGGCCCGCGAGAAACCAACTCTGAAACCCATCAAAGCATCAGACAATGAACCTGGCCATAATCATTTGATCTGATGCGATCCGTGCTCAAACTCGGCCTGGTGGTTTTTTCTCTACTGATCCCAATTGTCGGCCCAGCGGCCAGAGCCGCGACGGCTGATGATTACGCGGACACAGTCCTGCTATCACCTGAACAGGGAGAAGCGCTGGCTGCATTTGCAGCGCAATCGGAAAAGCGGGTTCGTCACAAACCAGATTGCTCCCACCTGGTGCATCTGCTTTATGCGCGCGCTGGCCTTATTTATCCATATGAAGATTCACGCGTTCTGTATCGCGGCGTAAGTAATTTTCAGCGGGTAAAAACTCCGCAGCCTGGAGACTTGGCTGTGTGGCTGGGCCATGTGGGCATCGTGCTTTCGCCGGAAGAAAAGACATTCCTGAGTTCTGTGCGTTCCGGAATCATTACTGAATCATGGATGGCGCCGCACTGGGTCCGCCGCGGCCGTCCGCGCTTCTATCGTTATCGTGTTGGCCCTGACGCGGACATGAATTTGCTGGCCAAGATCATGAATGATGATAACCTCCCGCAACCTGCAAACCGACGCAATGCGCGTAGCGGGAACAATAGCGAACTTCCCTCCTCCGCTATCGCCGACAGTGATGCTGCTGGCTCGC
The DNA here is from genome assembly GCA_049697035.1 of Candidatus Angelobacter sp. Taxonomy (GTDB): domain Bacteria; phylum Acidobacteriota; class Terriglobia; order Terriglobales; family Acidobacteriaceae; genus Angelobacter. The sequence continues at coordinate 1,143 of JBAVUZ010000625.1, forward strand.
AGCAAGTACGCAGTTACTCGGCACTGCAGGACGCCAAGAACGCGGACGAAAGTAGTCACGAGTCAGCTTCAATCGTTGCAACTATCATTCAACGCCAAATGCCCAGCAGGCAGCAGGTTGCAGCGGCGATCATCGAAAACAGCCAGGCACGAGCACACCAACTGATTGCCGGTGAGACGCTGGATCTGACGCATCCATTTTCTGTGTTCAGCCGGTTGGAAGTGGAAAAAATAAAAGTCAAGCACGAGAGGGGATCGGTAACCCTTGAGATCACTGAAACGATGTGTCAGGAAGACGGGCGCATCTTACCGGCAAGAACAATGGAACGCGAGCTCTCAATTGATCGAAAGAGCAATGGCGTTTGGGTAATCTCAGATCCAAGTGAGCGCACCTTCCTGGCAGAAGGGCTGGCATTGGAGATACTCGAACGACAGGTGGAACTCTCG
>JBAVUZ010000626.1:0-5152 GCA_049697035.1 Candidatus Angelobacter sp.
CTCCCACTGTCGCAACGGGTATGACTCTAAATTCCAGTTTGCCCGCGCCCAGTTCCGCTATTCCCGTTGAGGACTCAAAAGTGTTATTTGCGTAGGGAACGAAGTGAGTGGCCAAAAGGAGGTCGCCGCATTCGTCGCTTCCGTGTATTTCGATCAGGCTGGCGCCCGCGTCAAGGCCAACCTGCAATTGGTGTTTCTGTGTGAAATCGAGCTGCGCGTGTTCCACGCCGTCGATCATGATTGTTACTATGCGCGGATTTGCGTTACGTCGGCGCGCGTCCGTTACCGCCAACCGCCGCTGAATCTGATCCAAGTCCTCCTGGGATAACTCATGGGGGCGCGGTGGTTGGACATTGCTATCGTCATTCTTTTCTTCTTTGTCAGGCATAACAAATCTTGGCAAGGCCAGCCTCGTTTCTGGCGCATCGAACGCCAAGTCCTCCATCAATTGGTCGTAGCAGGTGGGTTCTATCAAGATGTGGCAGCATCTCAGCTCACTCTCGTTCTGATCAGTATTGGCAGGCTTCTGTGCCGATTTCAGCTTGGTGCTGCCATTCACGCTCACGTATTGAGCGCAGTGTCCTTGTGTGCTCCAGGGAGTGAATACGCTCAGGGAATCACTAACCGCGATGACCCATTGTTCCTGATTGTCCGAGGTCTCAAACCTAAGTTCTCCATGGTCCACCCGGGCTATCTTTAAGAAACCGGCAAAGCGCTCGTTGAGCTTGTCCATCAGCGCAGATTTGGCTCGGCGATATTCATCTGGCCCGAGAAAGCGGGATGTAAGCATTTCGTATACACGTTGTGTGTCAGAAGTGCTGTAGTTATGGAGTAAGCGGCTCACACCGACGTTGACGTAGAACGAGGACATGGAGGTTGTGATCTGTATCAGGTGCTTGATGTAACGGATGGTCATGCCCGCCGATGAAATGGAGCCGGCCCGTTCCTGGGCCCGTTCGTCTTGCTCGGCTTCGAACATGATCAGCCACTGCAACATGTCCATATCGCTGCGCGCAATCCGCCTAACTGGCCGCTCGGCGTGCTTATCGCGCCAATAGAGCCTCTTCATTTCACGCCGGCTTCGTGCACGGATTTTCTCGAGTGCACGGGTGAGTATGTCAATTGAAGTCAAACGATCTGGAATGATGAAATAAGCAAGCTCGAAGGCCCTCTGAAGCAGTTCAGCGGGCGCATTAGACTTTGTTGCGTCCCAATTACCGACGGGTGGTGCAGGCCCCTGCAATTGGGGTGAAAGGCTTGATCGTTGTGATGGTCCAAAGCGCATTACGCGATTCCGCTGTTCGTTCAGAAAGAGCGAGTGTGAGTGTACCGCAACAGCAGCGCTCAAAAGCGTGGCACTGTTGGACTAATCAGGAAGACAGGGCTGCGCTGGCGGCGGTTTTGGTTTTGCGCCTTTCAATGACTCCCTACAAGCTCCCTCGTATAAGGCAGTAACGCGCGCTTGTGTGCCTCCCGGAGTTGGATCCTGTGAAGCACCGTGGTTTGAGGGACCTCAAAAATCAAGCCAGAAGTCGCTGGGATATAGCCGGAGCAGCTTAGGGATCGGTAGCCTGTTCTCGGCATCCGCTAAAAGCCTTTCTGGTCCGACAAAGAAAAATAACGATCTCGCTTCTCGCTGCTGGGGCTCACATTCCTGCCTGATCAACACTGGACACATGGCCGCTAGCGCTGTCTTCGTGAGTTCAGACAGCAAGTTGGGCTCGCCTCGCAAGCGCAGGATTGCTTGGGAAAATCGGCGCACCTGTGCTGGGTCATTGCCATCCCGAATGTCCTTCGCGATCGCCTTACCCCTCTCGGTAAAGGTAAGCATTGATCTGGGAGGGGAAAAGATACCTTCAAGTGCGTAGTCAATCAGACTATCGTCCTCGAACTGGGGAATGGTCGTCACAATCGAATTGACAAGCTCGATGAGAGAGCCGACGTCCGGACTTCGGCTGGCGAAGTACCGAAGAAGCCTGAGGCTCGAGTCACTACTGATCGAGCTCGCATAGGCCAGCCCATCTTCTTCTGCTTTCATAAAAACACTATGTGGCCCTGAACCAGAAACCAGCTTGCTGGACAGTACTTGCAACAATGAATTGTGGTCAAGGTGGGAATATCCAGGAAAATCTGCGTAAAACATCACGTTCGCTGTCGTGCTCGTCGGATCATCCAGCCCAACATACCAGGGAAAACCGGTCGAACCCAAATTGTTGCGCCTTCTCAAATTCTCCATAAAAGGAGCCCTCCCAGAATCGACTTCAGTGACTGGTCCTGGGTAAGCGTTATCGGGGACCGATTCCAAGAATCGAACCAGCATTGGCCGTATTTCCTCAAGGTTGCCCCGGCCAAGCGTGAGGTCCATATTGAGTGCTTGGCGGTTAAGCACGATTTTCTGGAGTTCTTTGAGATCGGAAATGGCCCTGTCTGGCCCCATTTTCAGATCTTCTTGGATTTCGACAGTCAGCCGTCTCAATCCTGCCAATAGTTCACCCCGGGGAAAGGCAAACATATTTCTTTCCCAATATTCCAGCAACTCGCCTTCCAAACCCTTCTCAGTGAATTTCCTCAATTCTTGTGACAGGCTCTTTTCTGACAATCCGGACAAGGTCGAGAGCCTCTTTTCTGCGAAAATGCCCAAATTTGCGATTTCCTCCGAACGCACTGGCTTATGCAGCATCCACCTCAGCCTGCTGTCCCAGTGAGCGCGAGTGAAAGAGGACGAGAGAGCAACGTAAGTGGGATCGTCTTGGTACTGGAAAGCGTAGGCTGGGTTCGCGAACCAATAGTCATTTTCCCCATTGATGAAAACATCGTCTTCAGCGCGTCGCTTGTCCACAAGGTCTCGCAATCGGTCCCCGTTTGCAGCATCCAGATAGTTGAGCGTGGTCATGCGTTGGATCAAGGTCAATGCCCGTTGAAACTCAGCGGGATTCGCTGCAGAAGCTTGTATGCGTAGGTCCGCGCGGCGCGAAACGGGACTAACGTCATAACGGACCGAAAAATCGGTGATTTCGGTTTGCGTTTGGGATTGCAGTTCAGCGTAGGAGATGATTTTGTCAGCGGTCTTCAATCCCAGGGAATCGAAGCACAGGGGCAGAATAGGCAGGTATTTATAGAACTTTCGTGGAATTCTCCGAAGATCAAATGAAAGCCCCAGATCGATCGTAGGAGCGCGATCGAAAACCGTCGCGATCACTGGCACGTTTATGAGCCGAAATTGGCTGTAGCGGATATTATCATCAGGAGTAAGCGGAGGATGATCAGTGAATCTGGGCCTGGAAACCCGAGCCGCGATCTTATCGATTTCCTTTGTCTTGGCGAGTTCTTCCTGTTCAAATTGCGCAAGAGCCTCTTGCTCATCATCGGTGTGAAACTGAGCCATCAGCTGCCTCGCTTGTAGAACACTGCGCTTCTGCCGGTCACTATCTAGTCTTTCCAAGAGTTGCGGTGACGGTACAGACGCAGTCGCATAGGGGTACTCCGAAAGATGAAAGTGATGAATCAGTTCGGCCCAGATGTTCTTTCCGGATTTTATTCGCGCCTCAATTGTCGTCCAAACCGGTTCATCAGAAACCGATCGAATAAAAGACGGGTCCATCTCTAAGTATTCAAAGTATTCTTTCCATCCAGTTTCATAATTCAAGCCGAACCTGGGGGCATTCCTGATCCAAATGCTTTGAGAACGACGCCACGCTTTGGCTTGTGATGCGATCAATTGGTTGAAGTCAACGAGGTCCTTTGAATTGTCGGGATATTCACCAATTTGGTGGATGGTTGCGACAATGCGACTTCTCAGTTGCTCAATCCTCTGCTCAGTCAATTGATTACCGGGGGTTCCAGAGAAACCGACAAACTCGGCGGGAAAATGCGGCGACTCCCCAAGAAAGACGAGAGACTCCACGCTTGTAGCGCCTGAATCCAATTTGCGCGTCTTACTATCAATCAAGGACTTGTAGAACAATGATTTGTCGCCATCGGCTAGGGCACGGAAGAAAAGTTGGAGGAGTCTGACGTCTACCTGAGAATCCGTTTTCGTTGGCTTCCAGCCAAATCGAACTTCGCCGCGGTCTGACGTGCTGCTGCTCGGAAACGGAAGCAGCTTGATTTCTGCATTGGGCGCCGGCTCAATTGGATACTTCGGGCCGAATGCTTTATTAGGAATTGCCGGATGCGGAGGAGAGTCTGCAAAGTGATTGAGTTCCCGCGATACTCTCTCCAAAAAAATAAACATATTTTCCTTGGGATCGAGTGCAAAAACGAATCCAGTCGTTGGGCCAAGGCGATAATGGTCTTGGTGAAAGCGTCTGATGTCGGTTGGAACCACGCGCCGCATCTCATCGGACATTCCGCTGTTGTAAAACCCGAAAGGATTGTTTCTACCAAAGACAAGCTTGTTTAGGGCGAAATAATAGTCATCAATTCCTTGCCCTGTCTGCATTTCATCATAGACGGATCCTTTTTCCACCAATGCCTTTTTTTTCGTCACAGGATCATATGCGATCCCAAAATGATAAAACTCTCTTTCCGCTTCAAGATCGGTAAAATCCGGCCTGTAAAGAGCATCCAGCCACGCGTGAAACTCCTCAAAAAATCCCTCAACGCCTGTTCCAGAAGAGAAGCTATAAAAATTGAAGTCATCGGTAGTCGCTGCGGCACTGCGGCCGAGTCTCATCTCGTTTAAAAGGCTGACATAACGTCCTTTAGTTCCTTTGCCGCCGAGCAGGTGTTCCAATGCGTGTGCGACGCCAGCGTCCGAGTCCGCAGGAGTGTCAACCCACATGAATGCCTGAGGCACGGTCTCGATCTGAAGCAGATAAAGTGGTGCACCCGACCGAATGTCCAAGAACTTCCCACCGATGATTCGTCCGTGAGAATCGGCATAGAGATTAGTGACGCGTAGTGAACCGAGTGTTTCGTTTTGCTTGAGCGTAGATAAGTCTCTCGACTTCGCCGAGCTGCAAGGGGAGGCGACAATCAGCAACAAGACAATAAGGATGCGTCCAGTCATTTATAGCCACAGTAGAACGCCTAAGACTCTAGCGCAAGAGTCTATTGCCCAGCGTGGCACTATTGGACTTGAAAAGATTTGGGTTGCCGATTGTCATTGACATTCCATCTCTGCTTTTCTACCATTCCGCCTCTGTACGGA
>JBAVUZ010000627.1:0-4584 GCA_049697035.1 Candidatus Angelobacter sp.
TACGGCGCGGAAGTGGTGCAGCATGGCATGATCTGGGACGAGGCCAACGAGAAAGCCAAAGAGCTAGTGGAAGAGCGCGGCTACACCTACATCCATCCTTTTGACGACCTGCAACTGATTGCCGGGCAGGGAACGCTGGGGCTGGAAGTGTATGAAGACTTTCCCCAGATTGATATCGCAGTGGTGCCGATCGGCGGCGGCGGGCTGATCTCCGGAGTGTCGATGGCATTGAAGGCGTTGAACCCGGAGATCAAAGTCATCGGCGTGGAATCGTCAGACGGGCCGGGCATGAAGCGAAGCATCGAGGCCGGGCATGTGGTGACGCTGGACAAGATTGACTGCATCATCGACGGGCTGCGGGTGAAGCGCGTGGGCGAGAACAATTTTTCTATCGTGCAGCGCTTTGTGGATGACATTGTGACGCTGCCCGACAAAGAGATTTTTGACGCGATGATCTGGACCATGTCGCGCTGCAAACTGGTGGTGGAAGGAGCGGCCGCGGCGCCGGTGGCAGCGCTGTTGCATGGGCTGATCAAAGCGCCTGCGGGATCTAAAGTGGTGGCTGTGCTGAGCGGTGGAAACGTGAACCTGGACCAGCTTAAAGGATTGAAGTGGAATTGAGGCGGCATGAAGCCGGAGTCCTTTGCGCTTTTGAGTAGCATTTTTCTTCCAGGGGCTAAAGCCCGGAATTATTAAGACCGTTACGGCACGACTTCGCAGCCTTCCGCTCGCTAAGGCTCGCGTCAGGCAGAACGCACAAGCCACCCCAATAAGCCAAACTCGGGCTTGTTGGGGACCCCGGTCAAGTCGTGCCCTGACACTTGTTTCGCTTGTGACACGCTTCATCAGTGGATACAGCACCTGCGATGGGGCGAGAGTTCAACAAATTCTTTGCTTTAGCATGGACAGATGCGATAGCTTACCCGCATGGCCAATCCACAGGATGAACTGGAAGCGCTGCGGGCGCAGGTTGCGTCCTTGACTGCGCGAGTTCACCGGCTGGAACAATCGGTGGGTGTCGAAGCTCCATTCACTTCCGCAACACCTACGCCACCACCGCCACCAATCACCAGATCGCCCGCTGAAGAAACACGAATCAAAATTTTGCGCGAAGAGGCGGAGCGCGGACCGGTTCCCCCACCGCCGCCCATGCCGCATATTCCGCCAAGGCCAGACGTGGCCGCGCCAAAGTTTGCGCAGACGCCACAGCGCTCGTCAGAAGACTTGGAAGGCACCATTGGCAAGCTGTGGCTGAATCGCATTGGAATTATCGCGATTCTTATTGGTGTTGCTTATTTCCTGAAATATGCCTTTGACAGCGGTTGGATTGGTCCGGCCGGCCGCGTGGCGATTGGCCTGCTAGCGGGCACTGGTGTGCTGGTATGGAGTGAGAGATTCCGCAGGAAGGGAAGCGTCGCGTTTTCTTATTCACTCAAGGCTGTCGGTATCGGCATTCTTTATTTGTCATTATGGGCGGCGTCGCAATATTTCCATCTGGTTCCCGCGTCAGTGGCGTTTGTTGCCATGATCCTGGTGACGGCCTCCACAATCGCGCTGGCGCTCACGCAGGACGCGGAAATTCTGGCTGTTTACGCGATGATTGGCGGCTTCAGCACGCCCGCGTTGGTTTCAACCGGTGAGAACCACGAGATCATTTTGTTCTCTTACGTCCTGCTGCTCGATATCGCAATCCTGGCGATGGTGACTTTCAAGCCCTGGCGGCGGATCGTGTGGGGCGCCATGCTGGGAACCGCGGTGATGTATATCGGATGGTCGGCCCAATTCTATGATTCAACGGAGCGCACGGTAACGGTTTTATTTGCGTCCGCATTTTTTGCGGTGTTTGCGCTGGTGCCGCTGCTTACGCCGCTTACGCGTTCGCGCTGGCATCCTGGCATGTCCATTACGCTCACGCTGTTGCCGCTGGTGAATGGCGGAGCATATTTTCTGGCGCTTTATGCCATGTATGACCGCGAAACCGTTACGCTCACCTGGTATGCGCTGGCGCTGGCCGCCGTGTATCTGCTGCTGAGCAGCCAGTTCAAGCGCCGTGTGGATGGCGAACCTGACGTGGTAAAGACGGTCAACCTTCTGCACGTGGCGGTGGCGATTGCGTTCATCACGGTGGCCGTTCCGCTCAAGCTGGACGCGCACTGGATTACGATTGGCTGGCTGATTGAATCTGCCGTGCTGCTGTTTGTGGGCGTGAAAGCGGACACGCACTTTTTGCGCATTTTTGCCGGATGCACGCTGGCACTGGGCGTGTGCCGGCTGCTGTTTATCGATAACTTCTCCACGCAGACTTTGGTCTTCAATACCCGATTTGCTACATTCCTGGTGGCGATAGCAGTGATGGCCGGCATAGTTGCTGCCGGAGAACGATTGGCTTCAAGCAAAGAAAAGCCATTTATCATGCTGGCCGGAATTGCGCTGAACGTGCTGGCGCTGATTGCGCTGACGCGGGAGGCCAATGACTACTTTACCCGGCACATTGCCGAGACATACCAGCAGCGCAATATGTATGAGGCCGCGACGCAATTGGGAATAGCGCGCGATTTCAGCTTCTCTGCAATCTGGATTGTTTACGGTGCGGCGCTGATGGTCATCGGCTTCTGGAAGCGATCGGCCTTCATCCGCTGGCAAGCCATGGTGTTGCTGGCAGTTACCATTGGCAAAGTTTTTCTGTACGACTCACGCGAACTGGAGCAGGTCTACCGCATCCTGAGTTTCATTGCGCTGGGCGTGATGCTGATGGCCATTTCATATGCTTACCATCGCGACTGGTTCAAGTTATCTCCAAAGAAAAGTAATGACGGCACGGAGCAGGAGACCTCAGCATGAAGATAGCAGCGGCATTGCTGGCAACGATGTTTCTTGCCGGACCTTCCATTCCGTACTTCAAATATCAGAGACCGGTGCAGGCGCAGCCCGGCGGCCAGCGATATATAGCGGTGGATGAACAGGTTTGGAAGAATGCGCGACGTGACTTGGGCGACTTGCGCTTGTACAACGGCCAGCAGGAAGTACCTTATGCGTTGATGGTGGAGAGCGGCAGCCGGGAAAACGGCAACAAAGAAGTGAGCGTACTGCAACAGTCAGTTGTGGGCGGCAAGACGCAGTTCCTGATAGATATGACAGGCGTTGCGGAATATGACCACATTGATTTGAGGCTGGCCACAAAAAACTTTGTGGCGCATGCGCGCGTGGAAGGCCAGGACGATCTGCATGGCAAAGATTGGGCTTTGCTGGGCGAGTCAATTCTTTACGATCTGTCAAAAGAAAATCTGGGCGGGAACAGCGTTCTGCGGCTGCCACTTTCCACCTACAAATATTTGCGAGTCACCATTGATGGACCGGTAAAGCCCGCGGATATTTTTGGCGCAAGTTCAGAGTTTCGTCATGAGCAGAAAGCCGCATGGCGCAATGTGGGAGGAGCACCAATCTTCGCGGAACTGCCGGCAGGCGCGGCCCGTGGCGATGCTGCCGGCGTGCGGCGCAAAGGTACACAGTTGACGTTTACCGTTCCTGAGAATGTCCCGGTGAACCGCGTGACATTCGATATCGATCCGGCGCAGCTAAATTTTCGCCGATCAGTGCAGGTGGAGGGAGACAAGGACGCCTACGTCGGCTCAGGAGAGATTGACCGCGTTCACATGGTGCGGCAAGGCCAGAAAATTGATACAGACGATTATGATGTGAGCTTTTCCGCTGTAGGACACAAAGAGATCAAAGTCACAATCGATAACGGCGATGATCCGCCGCTGAAAATAAAAAGCGCGCGGCTGCAGCAACTGGAACATCGGCTCTACTTTGATGCGCCAGCATCCGGGCCGCTGACGCTTTACTATGGCGACGAAAAACTGGACCAGCCTGTCTATGACTATGCCAAGCTTTTCTTGCTGGCGAAAGATGCGGCCCCGGCAAAGCTTGGAGCAGAGCAGGCCAATGCGGCCTATACGGGAAGGCCGGATGAACGTCCGTGGACAGAGAAGCACCCGGCAGTCTTGTGGATTGCGATTGTGGCCGCAGTACTGATCCTGGGCGCGATTGCCGTGCGGTCAATGAAGACCGCGGTCGCCACTTAGTGGAAGACGGCCATTGATTCTTTTTTGGGCTGGCTGGCCAGATTCTGTATATAGCCTTTCAGCCGCTCTTCAGAGTCTTCCGCCGTGAAGCCGTTAAACGCCACTCCCATGCCCACACCGGGATGCGAACTTACGGTTTTGCCGGCGACGTGAATTTCTTTTTCGCCGGCCTTGATATCAAGCGTGACTACCTGTCCGGCGGGTAATGGCGAAAAGGTAAATATGTAACAGCCGCCCAGCGAGATGTCGCCCACGGTACCCCAGTATCCGGCCTGGCCGACATCGGGATGAACACGCACGCCGGTATCGCACACAAAACGCGGAAACCTGCGGCGCTCTTTATATTCAACTGCCATATAACACTCCTTGCTACCTCAGACCCGTACCTCCCGTGAACCCTTGATGGGCAGTATTGTTCCACTGTTTTGGAACCGCCGAAGCATTACGTTGGATAGGGGTGCAAAGGTACAAAAGGGCGATGTACGGCGGGAAGCGGCTT
>JBAVUZ010000628.1:0-1725 GCA_049697035.1 Candidatus Angelobacter sp.
GTTGCGCCGCTGCGGTGCGCGTACTTGATGGCACGCGTCGTGCGGCTGACCACGCTCGCCCGATGGGCGCGCGGTTGATTAGAGTCCATTGCGTTCTGGGCCTGCGCTGAGGCGCCAAAAACCATAAAGGATGCCAAGACAACTGTCGAAATCGAAATCTTTTTCATGTGTCTCCTTCAGTTCTTCGAAGATTGAGTATTGAGCATTTTCGGTTCTGAAAGCTGTCCGTTAGGGGACGTTTCGTCGGGAGGGTTTAATGGACGATCCGCGCGAGTCGCCGCCATATTGGAGTCGAACGTCCTGTCTGGCTAGTACGCCCGAAGTGAAAGCTTAGGCTGAAGCCGTACAGGTAAACCGAACGTGGTGCGCATGGATACTTCTGCCGCGCGGGATGAAAGTCCTGGAGGCCGGCGCCACCAGAAGGGCCCAGTTGCACGTTCTGCGTGTGAAGTTCGCTGGTGAAACCGTCGAAGTGCAATCTTCCATGCCAAAATTGCATGAGGGGCAGTCTGGACTGCGTGAGAAACAATGTCTTAACTTCGATCATGGGCGAAAGAGCTGACAAGGTCTGAGCGGGCGCATAGGCGCCGGTGGACAGGGATCTGGCAGTGTATTGTCCCGTATTCTGGGAAACAGGGATGGCCGAGACATCGAAACGCGCAGGTATCGTCGGCGATGTTGGGATGTTCGACGACACAAGCTTCAGCACCACGATAGGCTCTGGCACTGATGTTTGGGCCGCGGTTAGCATAGGAGCACCCAGAAGCATTCCGAGCAGCAGAATAGAGCGCTTGTGAATCATTACGTGCCTCTTCGAGGGGAACGAGCCTGCTCTCGGCTGGAAAGCGGGCTTGCTTGATCCTGTGACTAAGCGCAGACGAGAGGGCCTGAAATAACTTTACGGGGCTGCTGCACGGCTGTCTGTACCGTTGCGGACACAATTTGTTCCGTTTCGGGGCAGTTCTTTAGTAAGTCTTGGTCTTCTCATGCGCGGAGTCGGCTTCTCCGTTGGGAATCGGCGAATTGTGCAATTTTGCACACTCGCGTATTACATTGCGGAATCCCTGCCGAGTGCTAACATACAAACACGACCACTAAAGCAAAGGCGGTTACGCCAAGCATTCAGATGAATGACAAGACTTCTTTTAACGTTCAGACTTTCCTTGATTCGGCCGGAGTCTCGAGGAAGGTCGTCGAATTTCACAAGAAAGCCACCGTTTTCGCGCAAGGTGATCCTGCCAAGACGGTTATGTACATTCAACAGGGCAGCGTGAAGCTTTCGGTGGTCAACGGGATCGGGAAAGAAGCCGTGGTCGCAGTCCTGGGGCCAGGCGACTTTTTCGGAGAAGGGTGCCTCGCAGGTCAACCGCTGCGCATGGGAACGGCCACCGCGATTGCGGCGACTACTCTACTCGTCATCGAAAAAACTGAAATGATGCACGTCCTCCATGGGGAGCATGAATTCTCCGACCGTTTCATCTCTTATATGCTTGGCAGAAATATCCGGATTGAGGCAGATCTGGTCGATCATTTATTTAACTCAACCGAGAAACGATTAGCGCGCGCCTTACTGCTGCTTGCCCGCTATGGCAAGGAAGATCAGCCACAAAAGATCCTTCCAAAGGTCTCGCAGGAAACGCTGGCGGAAATGATCGGGACGACGCGCCCTCGAGTGAATCTCTTCATGAACAAATTCAAGAAAATGGGTTTCATTAAGTACAATGG
>JBAVUZ010000629.1:0-2655 GCA_049697035.1 Candidatus Angelobacter sp.
TATCCTGGTTGATGGGCGCGTAAGAAAGCGCGACCGCGCCGGCGATGCTGCCAAACAGGGCCGCGACCAGCGCATAATAGACGGTGCGGCGCAGGTCTGGGCGGCCTATCTTGGAAAGATAAACCAGCGTGATGCCCACGATTAACGCGGCTTCCACGCCTTCCCGTAATGTGACGACCAGGGCGGAGAACATACGATTAAGGTCTCGATTATGAAAATGAAATTCAATTTCATTTTCAATTAGAAATTGTATCTAGTGTGCAGGTTAGCAGTCAACGAATTGAAAATACAGGACCGAAATGGGAATTTGAGGGATTCCTGTGGATGGGGTGCAATCCCATATTTTCTTCCTGACCTGATCTAATATTCGGCAGCTTTTTTTCTTCTTCAGGTCGGCTATGGTGTCATTGGCGGGAATGATTTTCATGGTATTGCTGTGCCTTCTTGAGGTTGTGCGCGCAAATGCCTGTTTACAAAAAATGATTGAGGGTTATTCTGGTTGTGAGCGGACAGATATGAAGAACATTGCGATCCTGCTTGTATTTGCCGTGGCCACAGCCATTTCCTGTAGCGCAGAATCCAGCGCGACAAATCGGCGCGACGAGGCTCTCAGAAAAGTAGGCGCTTGCCTCCGGCGGAACGAAGTGTCCAGTCGCCAGTGCAGGAAGTTGAAGCAGAACATTCAAATCCTTGTTGACGTATACCGCGGTGGCGACAAATCAGTGCTTCCTGCCCTGCTCCAATTCACCTACCTGACTGACTTCTACGACGAGGCTTTGTTAAATGATCCCGATGGTTTTCTCGCAGCCGTTGACCAGTTGCCGGAGAAGGCGCAAAGAGAGGTCGCGATAGGAATTGCCGGAGGATCTTTCAATCTTCTCACCAAGCCGCGTTTCACAGCGCTGCGGGCCGTGCTAAAGGGCGTACCGCAATCATCTCCGCTCAAGAGCGTAGCGCAGGAGTGTTTGCAGCAACTGGAAACCAACAATGCATCACTGTTCCTGGATTACTTCCCACCGCAGACCTTCATAAGCCGCACCGCTTATTTGTATACCTTCTGGTATTCGCGCGACTTATATGCATTGGGAGAACAGCCGTTATGGCCGCCTACTGCAGGGGGTGCAACCTATCGCTTCACCCACTTAGGAGCTTTCACAGGGCCAAAGAGCGCCACGCTGACGGTTTTGCCAGATGGTACTGGGACCGTGAAGATCAAAGCTCTGAGTCCGTTATGGGACAGACAAGAGGTGGACGATTCGAGAGCGGTCAGTGCCGAGCAGGTGAGCAGGTTCCTTGGCGCACTGACGAAAGCCGACTATTGGCACGTCCCAACGGAAATGCAGAGTCGTGGTCTGGATGGAGCCGACTGGATTCTAGAAGGACGGCAAGGTGGTCAGTATCACGTCGTTGTGCGCTGGTGTCCGGGTACCGGTTCTCGCGAGCCGGAGGTCTTGGCGTTCGCTGATGCAGCGCGGCTTCTGCTTGAGTTTTCCGGCCACAAGTACAACGGCGGGTGCTGACCTACAGGTAATAGCCCAGGCCAGAAAAGATTTTCCTGAAGGAACCGCCTTGCATCTGGTCAACTTCAAGCCAGTGGTCCTCGTAGGCGTCCCCTTCGAAGATGATCTCCAACTGACCGTCGCCGTCCACGTCTGCTATGCCCATGGGAAACCACGTGGTGACGGCGGGCTTGTCAGCGTTTGTTTTTTGGAACTGTACTTTTCGCAGCGCCTGGACGCGGCCGCCCGGACCAACCACGACAATGACCTGGCAGAGCGCAAGATCACTGCCAGCTGCATGGCCGTAGTCCGCCGCAGCAAGGTACCATTTTGCGGATGAAGGCTGCCAGACGGTGAAGTACGTTTCCTTCTCCGCACTCGCCGGTAAGCCGAGTCGCCGCATTTCCCGGAGCAGAACGCTTCGGACTGTCGTCGATGGCTCACTGCGCTGGCGGCATATCGGCCGGCCGGTGGTTACGTTGGTTTCGCAGTCGAAGGCTGCGGTTACGTTGACGCCGGTTAGCAATGGTTTTGAATAACGAGTATCACAGCCGTTCCTGGGGCCATTCCCGAATGGTGAAGCGCCGCAAAACTTAGACCTTAAAAATGTCTCGATCTTTTGGCAGGGTGCGCTGGTACAGGGCGGGCGATGTGAATCCTTCTCAGGTTGCCCGTGGAGTTGTGAAGCAACGACGGACCACAACATCACCACCAGGGCGTAAAGCATAAAATTCAGGGCTCGATTATGAAAATGAATTTCAATTTCAATTGGAGATTTTACCGAGCGGGCAGAGGGCGGTCAACAAAATGAAATTGCAGGACAAAGCGGTTAGTTTCCGGGCAGGTGACGGCACACACAAAACCCGCCTTGGCGCTTCCCAGAAGCCGTTTCTGGACAGCGTCCTGCGAAGTTAAGACAGGCGCTGAGGCCGACACTTTCTAACTCCGGTGTCCCTCTACTGGCAGCGTTAGGTGGGAGGTTCGGCACGAAGAAGAAAGTTAGTCGGCCAAACCCGAGCGTGAAACCAAAGTTTCCAGCCAAATGCGTTTTTGTGCGTGGATTGTCGAGAAGTCCGATGGCACTGGGTGGGAACATAACATGCGGTTGTAAAGTGGGAGTCGCGAGTAAAACCTTTTACTCACGACTCCCACATCA
>JBAVUZ010000630.1:0-2490 GCA_049697035.1 Candidatus Angelobacter sp.
GTGTTGCGATGATGGCATGGGTAAACGCAATTGGTTTATTCGTGCTCCGCGTTGCTGCGCGCGGGCCTGCGGCGCAAAGGAAGGGGCGTTATTTTGCGTCTTTGCGGCACGGCTAAAAGCCGTGCCCTGACACTTGTGTGACGCGTGGATGCGATCAAGCACAAATGCCTGCTCCACCCGACTGTGGGACACAGCAACTCTAGAACTGCGCTAGAGGAGTTTTAAGGTTGGCGTAGACCAAAAAATTCCGCAGGCGAGGGCGCCTGCGCTCCACAATCATTTAAGGTTCACAGTCGAGGGCGGCTGTAACGCACGATCTATAGCAACTCTGGAACCGCCCTAGCCATCAAGGAAACGAAACAAATGCAAAATTTATCTCTTGACTCTTCGTTATATATTTGGTAAAGCTCCATCTAACTTCAGACGGGAGCGGCGCCGGCTGAAGCTCTTTGCCACGCCAACGGCAGAGCGGGAAGTCCCAGGCAGGGACGACCCAAAAAGGCTGCAACCTCCTGGTCTTTGGGCGTACCGTATGCGTCCACGGTCCTGTCAGAGAAAACTAAACTCCAAGAAGTTGTGCCCACAGGGCGGCCTCCGGCTCTTTGTCTTGTGCCTGCGGCCTTTGGCTCCTGCGCTATTGGTTTGCGCCGGCAGTCAGCGCCTGTCTATTCAAAGGGATAGTTATGCCCTGATGAACTGGCTGGCCCTGATGCCGACCCGGCGTTGCCTCTGGCTCGCATGCCATTGGCCTGCCACAGGCGGAGCCTCGCCCAGCCCTGCCCGGCCACACTTCTGGAGCATTTTCATTGGAGGATGCAGTGTCCAGAGACGAAATCATCGCCGTTATCCAGAAACACTCCAAAAAACTGGGCCGGACAGTACAACTGACGGAGCTGGTGAAATTCACGAAGGTGAGCCGGCGCGCCATCCGAACGCATTTTGGCAACTATGCCGAAACCCTGCGCGCCTGCGGTCTTGAAGGCCAAGGATATGGCTACAGGCTGAGCGTAAAAGACCTGTTCCTTGACTGGGCCAAAGTGGTACGAAAACTGGGGAAGGTACCGACAGTCGCCGACTTTGAACTGCATGGCAAATACAGTTACCGTCCGTTTGGCCGGGTGTTTGCAGGCTGGAAGGACATACCCAGCGGAATGATTGCGTATGCAAACAAAGCGGGCCTGGAAAAGAAATGGAAAGACGTGCTGGATATTGCCGCGAAGCACTTGAAAGCGAAAAAGCCACGCAGGAATCCCGGCGAACCCAGGCCCCGCACGAAACCGAGAATGCTACCGAACAGGCCAATCTACGGGCCACCGATGACGTCAGGGCCTCTGACCCATGCCCCCACCAACGAGGCCGGGGTGATCTTTCTGTTTGGCGCCATGTGCCGAAAGCTAGGCTATGCGGTGACCCGTATCCAGTCCGCCTTCCCCGATTGCAATGCTATGAGAGAAGTGGAACCCGGACGCTGGCAGCCGGTACTGGTTGAATATGAATTCGAGAGCAAGAATTTTCTTTTGCACCATCATGCAATTTCAGAGTGCGACGTGATTGTCTGCTGGCGGCACAACTGGCCAGGATGTCCGCTGGAAGTGATAGAACTCAGCACCCTAATGAACAATGAAGACAATTCAACAGATGGAGAGGAAGATGAAGACGAAGAGGATTAGCCCGGTACTTGTAAAAAGGCACCGGCCCTTTACGGGGCTTTGTCTCGTCACGAAGTGTTAATCGGCGGTAAGCCGTGCCAGCGCTTGTTCCACGTCGGCAACAAGATCCTCAATCGCTTCCAGCCCCGTGTACAGACGCACCAAACGGCTGCCGTATGCGGGGCGCTTAGGCGACTGGAGATCGTACGTCATGGCCAGGCTGGTAACGCCGCCCCAGCTATAGCCGATCTTGAACAGCCGCAGCGCATCAATGAAGGCCAGCACCTGCTCTTTGCTGTATCGCGGCTTGAACACCACGGAAAACAGTCCCGACGAGCCAGTGAAGTCGCGCTTCCACAGCTCATGTCCGGGACAGGAAGGCAATGCAGGGTGCAGAACGGTTTCAACTTCCGGACGAGCGCTCAGCCACTGCGCCAGAGCCAGCGCGTTCTGCTCCACGGCTTTGAGCCTCACGCCCATGGTCTTGAGGCCGCGCAGCGCCAGGCTGCAATCATCGGGCGACGCGGCGCAGCCCAGCACCTGGTGCGTTTCGCCCATGCGCTCATAAATTTTTTCGTCGCGCACCGTGACAGATCCCAGCAGCAGATCACTGTGTCCTCCAACATATTTGGTCAGCGCCTGCATGGTCACGTCCATGCCCAGAGCAAACGCATCAAGGTAAATACCAGCGGCCCATGTGTTATCCAGCACAGCCAGCGCGCCGTGCTCATGCGCGGCCTGCGCGATGGCGGGCAGGTCCTGCACTTCCATGGTGATGGACCCCGGACTCTCACACCACACAAGGCGCGTATTGGGCTTGAACTCCGATCGGATACCTGCG
>JBAVUZ010000631.1:0-1953 GCA_049697035.1 Candidatus Angelobacter sp.
CACTTCATACACGGGCTGATCATTGCCCGCATTGTAGACGGCGGCCTTGATCGCGGACATGATATCCGCGGTTTTCACAGGCGTGCGGACCACAATGGTCAGTGTTCGATAGAACGTTCGTGCCGACTTTTCCGGGAGTTGCAGCAATGGAGCATAAGCCTGAGGCTGATTGGATGCCGCGGAATCATCAAGCGCGGCATGCTTGACGTGACCAGCCACGCCAATGACCCGGGCTTCGCCCCAAAGGTTGATATTAATGGACTGCCCTATAGGATTGGTGTTGGGGAAATAGGCGTGCGCCAGGGCGCTATCAATAACGATCACGTGCGTTGAGTTGGCATTGTCCTCCGGAGCGAAAAAGCGGCCTTGCAGCAAAGGTATCTTCATGGTCCGAAGATAGTCTGAACCTGTCCAATACAGAAGCAACCGGGGCGCTTCCGCGACCGGAGTAGCCGCCTGCGTTCCAACCCAAAAAGGCGCAAGATTGTTTAGTTGGCTCAAGGGAACCAGGTTCGTGACATCCGCTGACTGGACGCCGGGAATGCTGCGAATTCGCTCCATGAGTTGATGGTAGGCGATTTGTTCGGCGGCAGCGGTCTTGGTGGCTGCAGGGGAAATCCCTACTTTGAAGGTAATCACGTTTTGGCTTTCGAATCCAGGATTCACTGCCCATAAGTCATGGATAGTGCGGAAAAGCAGGCCCGCGCTGACCAGTAACACCAGGGTCAGAGCCATCTGCAGCACCACGAGGGCTTTTTGAGCATATTGAAAAGCGCTGGTATTGCCGCGCGCCCCTTGCTTCAGGGTGCCCTGCAGATTGAAGGCCAAGCCCTTGAAGGCAGGCCCCAGACCAAAAAGAACTCCAACGACGATGGTAATTATCAGCGTAAACAGCAGCACAGGACCGTTCAGGCCGATGTTCTCGCTTCGCGGCAAGTTGTCCAGGCCCATTGTCAGCAAAAGGTGGAGACCTATTTTTGCGAATGCTATTCCCAGCATCCCACCGCCTATCGCCAGAAGAAGACTTTCAGTAAGCAATTGACGAATCAGCCGCCCATTGCTGGCGCCCAGCGCGGCGCGCAACGCGAACTCCTGTGTGCGCGTTGAAGAGCGAGCAAGCAGGAGACTGGCGATGTTCGCGCAGGTTATGAGGAGAACAATTCCCACGGCCCCCATGATCACAAGCAGCATACCTTTGACATCGCCAATGATCAGTGGCTTGAGCGGCTCAACATCCGCGCTCAATCCATGGTCGGTATCGGGAAACTGATTGTTGAGATTCTGCTGTACTGTGTTTATCTGGCTCTGCGCCTGGCTGATGCTCACGCCGGGTTTCAGCCGCGCGATACAAAGCACTCCGGGAAAACGACGGTCATTGAACATCGGATCGCCCTGCTCCAGGGGGATATAGACGTCGATATCGTCGAGTAAGCGAAAACCCGCGGGCAGGACTCCAATGATGGTGTAATCGATGCCATCCAATGTAATGGGCTTGCCGACCGCCTGCGGGCTGGCGCTAAAGCGGTCTTTCCAGAGATGGTCGTTGATGATTGCGACCCGCGGTCCACCCGGCTGGTCTTCTTCCGGCAAGAATTCGCGGCCGAAATGGAGAGATGTACCTAACAGCTTGAAGAAGCCGGCAGAAATTTGATATCCGGCAATGTGCTCAGGCGTGCCCGGGTTCGTAAGATTGAAGTGATACCAACGCACGCCGGCCATTTGCTGAAATCCCGTGTCGTGACGCCGCCAATCCTCAAAATCGGGCAAAGACATGGAAATGTGGCGGGCTTTCGGGTTGCGCTGCCAGACCATCATTAACTGGTCCGGATCCTGGTAAGACAAAGGAGATAAAATCACGCCTTCGACCACGCTGAAAATAGCGGTGCTGGCGCCGATTCCCAGAGAAAGCGTGAACATAGCTATTGCCGTGAAAACCAGGTTTCGCCGGAACAT
>JBAVUZ010000632.1:0-5594 GCA_049697035.1 Candidatus Angelobacter sp.
GATCGGGTGATTCTATGAAAGGGGAAGT
The DNA here is from genome assembly GCA_049697035.1 of Candidatus Angelobacter sp. Classification (GTDB taxonomy): domain Bacteria; phylum Acidobacteriota; class Terriglobia; order Terriglobales; family Acidobacteriaceae; genus Angelobacter. The sequence continues at coordinate 29 of JBAVUZ010000632.1, forward strand.
CAAGAGAAAAGTTTCACCTGCGACTGGCGGCGGGGGATTCACGCGGCATCCAGCCCCAAACCCACCTTTTCAGAGGAAGGGTTTTCAGCAGTATCCCGAACGATGCTCATGTGGGCGGCGACAACGTCCCAGGTTTCTTTTGACGTTCACAAGCAGAACTGCGGTTGAGTGTTAACCATGATTCTATTGGAGACTTCTGGACGAGCCAGGCCTATAGCTTTGTTGGGTTATCCGAGGGGGCATAGAATCGCAAGAGATACTCAGGGTGGCCAAAGGCCAAGCCTGGAATAGGCACCCGAAGGATACTCACCCTCGAACCCGAGCGTCGGCAGAATCAGGAACCACCACCGACAGAGCAATCGCGGGATGGCAGCTGTTCACCCAACGCTCAAGCTGCTTGTGGTTTCAGATAGTGGGCGTCGAAGCTGACTCCTTTCTTCCACAGGACCAGAACGATGGCGGCGATCTTGCGCGCCACGGTAAGGCGGACCATCTCCGGGCGCATGCCCTGGTCGAGCAGAGTTTGAGCAAAGTCGCGTATGGGCCCGGAGCCGGAGCAGCAACGAGCGGCCACGCTCTTGAGCACGTACTTGAGCAGGTGATGATGGTTGCGATTCAGGCCCATCACTGTGGGCTGGCGTTTGCGTTCCAGTTGGCCCTGGCGGAAGCGGTACTCACCGCTGCCGCGGGTCTCGATGCCCAGGCCACAGTAGGCCCAGAGCTGGCGCTTGGTGCGAAAACGATGCGGGCTCTGGATAAAGACAACCAGCATGGTGGCACGCATGGGACCGATGTAGGGAATCTGGCAGAGCAGACGCAGAGCCGGATGCTTACGGCCTTCCCGCAGAAGCTGGGTTCGGACTTGCTGGCGCAGAGCTAGCAGGTCGCCCATCTGCTGGTAATAGATCTGGGCGCGGCCCTGCACGGCGGAGTTGGGCAACTTTACCAGCCACGCTTCACGCTGGCGGGGGCTGTAGCAGCTCTTGCCGGCGCAGGAGATGGCCCAGCTGCGATACAAAGCCTTGATACGGTTCATCACCCGGGTCTGGTCCTTGGTCAGGACAAGATAGGTGCGGGCCAGTTCCTGGAGAGCTGTGAGGCCGCAGTCTTGATGAAAGACGGGGGAAAGACGGCCGCAACGCAACAGATCGGCCAACTCGCGCGCGTCGATGCGATCATTCTTGCTGCCACGACGGTCGTTTTTGCGAGGATCGCAGACCAGCACCTGGGCCACACGAGGCTGCAGCAATCCAGCCAGCCACTGGGCCGAAGTGCCTTCTTCGAATGCAACATGCAGCTTGCCGCGCAACAACTCGACCAGTTCCAGCACAGCCGCAGCGCTGGTGGGGATGACGCGCTCCAACAGCAACTTTCCCAGGCTGTCGCAAACTGCCACCGAGATGGTGTCACGATGTACATCCAGACCGACGTATCTGCTACCGTTATCCATGAGGGTGCTCCTTGTTGTAGAGAGTTGTGGTTTGATTCACCGTCAACTTACTCCACTGGGGCGCCCTTTCATAATGCATCGCGCGTGATCGGGAAATCGGGCGATCGGAACAGAAATAAGACCAATGACAATCTCTGATAATCAAGTAACGGCTATGAAGCGTATTAGCATTGAGACCCACGCCTCGCTGGCCCGCATCACACTCACGCATCCGCCGCTCAACGTGATCGATTTCCAGATGATGGACGAGATGCTGGCGGCCTTACAGCAGCTGGAACAGCGGCGAGAAATATCTGTCGTAATCATTAGCGGCGGACAGCGAGCTTTTTCTGCCGGGGTTGATGTTGCGGTACACACGCCCGACCTGGTCCAGACCATGCTGCAGAAATTTCATGGCGTGATTCTTGCGCTGACTAAGTTTCCTAAGATCACGATTGCTGAAGTGCGGGGCGCTTGCCTGGGCGGAGGCGCGGAGCTGGCCATGGTCTGTGACATGTGCTTCACGACACCGGACGCCAAATGGGGATTTCCTGAGATCACACTCGGATGTTATCCGCCAGTGGCGTGCACGGCGCTGGCTGCGCTGGTGGGGCAGAAGCGCGCGGCAGACCTGGTCTTTACCGGACGGACGTTTAGCGGCCAAGAAGCAGCCGAGTGGGGGCTGGCGAACGAGGCGCATCCTGAAAGTGAGTTGCAGCAGGCGATCCAACGCACGGTGGATCATCTTTTAAAGCTAAGTCCGGCTGCGCTGGCTGTCGCGAAGAAAGCTTTTTATGCGTGGGATTCCATGCATTTGGACAAGGGTCTGGCGCGGGCAGAGAAGATTTATCTGGAAGAGCTGATGAAGACCGAAGACGTGAAAGAGGGAATTGCGGCGTGGATGGAGAAGCGGAAGCCAGCGTGGAAAGGAAAGTAGTTTTTCTAAAATCCCGAACCGCCGCTTTTGCGGTGAGGGAACCCTACGATCTTGTTAACTCTATGCTTGTTAATATTGCACCATCCCAACAATTCTAGTGGTGATAGGGATCCCTCGCTCCGCTCGGGATGTTAGGGGAACACCTCCAGTAATACCCTTACCACATTTTCTCCCATGATTTTGTGAATGTCTTGTTCGGAAATTCCTTCCTGTAGTAGCGCGTCGGTGAGCAGGGCCCAGCCGCTGGAATCGAAGGGCTCGGGCACTCCACCATCAAAATCTGAACCCAGCGCAACGTGATCTGCGCCGACGATATTTACGGCGTAATGAATGGCGCGGGCGGCGGCGCGCGCATCTGAGCCGCAGGTTGCCGTATCCCAGAGGCCGATGCCGATAACGCCGTTGGTATGGGCCACTGCGTGAAGTTCGTCATCTGACAAATTACGCGGGTTGTTGCAGGTGCCTTTTACGCCGGTGTGCGAGACGATCAGCGGGCGCGTGGCCATGGCTGTGACGTCGCGCAGGGTAGCGGGTGAGGCGTGAGCGAGATCGATCAGCATGTGATGGGATTCCATGGCGTGGACCCACTGGCGGCCGAGGTTGGTAAGACCGCCTTTGCTCATACCTGCGGCAGCGCCGGCGATGGCTGTGTCAGTAAAGTGCGTAGGCGCCATCATGCGGAAGCCAGCGGCGTAAAGCTCATCCAGGTTCTCCAGACGGCCCTCAAGCGGCTGTGCGCCTTCGGCACCCAGGAATCCTGCAACAGCGTGCGTGGAACCACGCGTGGTGAGAAACTTTTGCAAGTCAGAGCGCGAGCGCACGACGACGAGCATGCCTTTGGATTGATCGGCAAACCTTTGCAATCGCGCGGCCTGATAGAGCGCGCGTTGTTTGGGGCTGTTCCATGTGCGCGGAGGCCAGCCTTCAAAAATCGCAATGTTGCGAATCTGGTCTGTAGAGTCAGAGTTCTGGAAGATGTTGAGCTTGCGCGGCGCAGTGGTGACCACTGTAAACGCCTGGATGGAGACATTGCCGTCGATGAGTCGCGGGAGATCTATATGCCCGCGGCTGCTGCGGCGAAGCAGGTTGCGGCCCCAGAGCAGGCTGTCACCATGAAGGTCGGCGACGGTAAGCGTGCGATGCAATGCCTGGGCCTGGGCGGACGGCTGGTAAGGCGGTGCGTGCAGGGTGCGATTGAATCGGCGCTCGACAATACCGGGCAGCGCGAACCATGCAGCCACCAGGATTATGACGAGCAGCAGGAGAATCCAGCGCCAGCGTTTCATGAAGCCTGAAGCATACCATCTTTATCGATTCGCTCTTTCCGGTCGGGTTAACCTCAACATTGTGTTTCAAGCGATTGTCCAAGGAGAGGTGCGTAGACGTCCATTTAATTTTGCCTAGTCTTTGAACGAAAACACGAGAGAGCTTTGAAAAAGGTCTGCTAATTCCGCAGCGCGATCTTTTATCTGCATGCGGGTGCGCGGTCCAACTCGGGTAAAGAGCTCAACCTCAATCTCCACAGCTTTACGGGACACCTTATAACTCCACACTCCAGCAATCTCCCCATTGATCAGCACCACCGGCGAAATCCAGCCTTGATTGCGGAAAACGCGCTTATAGAACTGCGGTTTCAAGAAGTGCTCTTTGAAGCGATGGGCCAGCAGGTAGACATCGAAGTACGGAAGCAGATGGACAGAGTTCATCTCTGGGGAAGTGGCCTGCAGCGCTTTCATGTCTTCACGCAACAGCAGCAGGCCATTGTGTTCTGCGATCTCCGAATCCAGCAGTGGCCGCAGGGCCCTTACTTCCGCCATGGAGATGAGAGACCAGTGCGCGAAATCATGGAGGGTTGCCGGGCCGTACGCGCGCAGGTATTTGCGGAACAATTCTTTTTGCGCCTGCACTGCATCGATCTTCGCTTCATTGATCCTGGACTGGGCCGGCAGCCAGTGCGCGGTGCGGATAAATGTTGCCTGGTTGCCTTCGCCGGGGCCGTAGCAAACCAGGCCCTCGATCACGGGCAGCCGCACAATGCTCCATACCTTGTCCATCCAAACGCGCAGCCGCTTGCTGACTTTAGGGCGCACGGTGGCGGTAATCGCAGCACGCGGCGCGGGACCTGCTTTGAGTTCTTCCAGAATCAAGGCGCTGAGCGAATCAGCTTCTTCCCGTGTGATCTTGCACCTTGCCATGATTGAGAGCACGGCTTTTGCGCGCGCGTTCTTGTGCGCGGCTATATAGATCGGAAACTCATCCGCCGGGACGAGATGCAGCGTCTGCCGCATCAATGAGGTCTTGACTAGTGACCGGGTCTTCCACAACGCGTCATTCACGGCCGCCGGCGTGATGGCGTGATTGCGCGCCCAAAGCTGGAACTGCGCTGCTGACATGATTTGCGCCTGCACTCCGCAGACGTCGCGGCAAATCGTGACCAGGTCTTTCGCAGATCGATCGAGCAAATGATGGCGGTGCAAGCGGAAGGCGTGAATCTGTGCGGAAGAGAACGGAACGTCGTGCGAAATCTTTGTTGTGCTGCGAACTTTTTTCATCGACGGCGAGTTCCGACGGAAGACGAGAGTTGCTGAACCCTTTTTGTAAACACTATAGCTAGTGTTTTTCTTTCTTGAATCCACAAGCCCCGGCCACGGAAACAGCGAAAGTAGTTTTCCACACTCCACCTAAAAAAAAGTCCTTGACAGACAACTGTTTAGGCCTAGAATGTGGTCTAAAGTGGTTGAAAGTGGTAAGAGCTAGATCGGTTCAAGGGGCAAGTGGTCAAAAGTAGCCAAAGGGAAAATGAAGCTGAAAAATCCCCAAATTACCGTGACCGAGCCAGAAATAAAGCTAGAACTTACCTTTTTTGCCTCCTTATTACCGGTTGTAACCGGATTAGCAGCCAGAAAGAACAATGTTTCGCGGCAACCATCCAACTCGGGTCGACGAGAAGGGACGTTTAAAGGTCCCCGCGGAATTCAAGCGCCTGATCGACGAGAAGTACGGCACGCAATTTTACATCACATCGCTCGATGGGAAGGTTGCTCAAGTGTATCCCTTCGAGGAGTGGCAGCGGATCGAGGAGAAGCTGGCAAAGCTCTCCAATTTCAATCCGACGAAGAAAAAGTTTTTGAACCGCACCAACTACTACGGTCAGTTGGTGGAAATCGATGGGCAGAGCCGGGTGCTGATACCGGCGTTGC
>JBAVUZ010000633.1:0-13058 GCA_049697035.1 Candidatus Angelobacter sp.
CCTTCCGGGCGTTCCACCGCCAGCCGGACGATGCGGCGTGAGTCGCGCGCGGGACGCGAGCATTCGTAAGCCAGAAAATCCTGCAGCACGGCGCGGGCGTCGCGATATCCCTGGACGATGATGGGGCTGATGATCTCGCTGTCAAAGTCCAGCGCGTCGGCCGCCAGCGGCTGTTGCGGCGCGATGTTGAAGAACTTTACAAAGCGATAAAATTGCTTGCCGATCTCCAGTTCCAGTTGCTCCGGCTTTACGCCCATCTCAGCGGCATACACCGTGCACAGGCGATTGATGCTGCTGAGCATGGCAATATCCGACTTGAAGTTCTTGGAGATCAGGATGTCCACGGCATGCACGCCGACATCGAGAAAGGTCTTGATGGCTTCAGTCTGGTCCGCGCCTGCGTTTTCGAGCGGCGCAATCAGGACGAGGAAGAGCACGTCGGCGCCCAGGCGCAGCGCAGGCAGCACAGGCTGGTTGGTCATGATGCCGCCATCGGTCCACAAGCGGCCATCCATGGTAACGGCCTCATAAGCAAATGTGTAAGCGGAAGACGCCACCGCGGCCAGCACCAGGTCCTGCGGGCTCTCAACTTCACGGCGGATGAACTCGTCATGCGCGCCGGGATCACTGAGCAGAGTTTCAACCGTGGCATTGGAAAAGAACCGGGCAGCACCGCGCTGAATGTCAGTGGCGGTCATGATCACGCGGATGGCGGAGTTGCGCAGCTTGTCATCGGCAATGCGCGCGCGCAGGAACTTGATGCGATCGAAGTTGGGGAACAGGCCAGTGCGCAATGGCATGCGCAAAAAACGGTGGCTCAGTTTGCTGAGCGGGTCCTGCAACAGCCGGTACACGCCCAGCGCAATCAAGATGGCAAAGATCATGGGCACGCGGGGCGTGATGCGGAAGGAGGAATTGTCATTGAGCGGCAGGTGAATATAAGTGAAGGCCACAAACAGCACGATGAAGCCCCACACCAGCACGTTGGCGCCGAAAGAAACCCAGGTCTTGCGCCAGTCCGGTTCCCAATCATGCTTGCGGACGTATTTAACGCCGACATAACCGATGTAAGAAAGCTTGTCGGCAAAAAGCAAAATGGAAATGCCGGCAATGGCCAGCGCGAACCAGGTGAACCTGGGATGAGACGTTTGCAGAAAGATGCCGCGGTCCTGCATCCAGAGCCAGAGAAAGTTGCCAACGCCGGCTGAAGCGGCTATCAGTCCGGCGAGAAGAAAGATGTAACGCGACCAGTCAATGCCCAGCGTGGCGGGCGTGAGGCCGAGCCAGGCGTCGATCAGGCGCTCAGCCTTGCCGACCAAACCTTCTGCCTCTGCCGCATAGGAAGCGGCGTTGATGCTGCCGACGGAGGTGGCGGCGATGATGTGCGTGGGGACCTGAGCGTCCTGAAAAGCCATGAGCACGCCGGCTTCATAAGCTCCACGCGCTCCACCGCCGGAAAGGACAACGCCAACGCGGGAAGAAAAAGCCGCCGGCCTTTTGGCCGTCGCCATGGTGGTACGGAACTCGTCGCGTAAAGCGGCTAGCTCAGCCAGTGCGGCCGAGCTGCGAGCCTTGGTGGTGCTGATGGGCATGCTTAGGCAAAGCTTACCCCAGCTTGGGGCAAAAACCTATGCGCAACAGTGCTGCTCCATATGGAGCACACGATCATTGGGCAAACATGACGAAAAAACCGGAATCCGGCGGATACAGAACAGCTTGCAAGGTGATGGAAATAGATGCGAGGTTGGGCGATTCATTCTTACGCAGTACCGTGTTCTTTCACAAAAAAAGACTTGTGACCATTTGTTTTCCGCTTCGTCTAACACGCCAGAGGAAGCGAACCAGGTGTAGTGTATGAGCACATTAGAAGGCGCAGTAACCAGCGGCAGATTACCGATCAAGGAAAGCGGACGAACAGTGTTTGTCCCGCTTGATGAAGTGGAATACTTTGAGGCATCGGGCAACTATGTGCGTGTGCATGCGGGTGAGGCACATTATCGTGTGCGCGAAAAACTAAGCACCATGGAAACCCGTTTGCCGGAGCGCGACTTTGTCCGCATCCATCGCTCTGTCATCGTGAACCGCAACCGCATTCATGAGTTGCGACGGTCGTTCAGCGGCAAATATCTTGTGACGCTTGTCTCCGGCAAGCAGGTCACGCTCAGCCGTAGTCATCGCCAGCAGCTTTCGGCACTGAAGGAACCGTACTAAGGCCGGCTGGCGATTGCCAGAGCGCCACCTATAATTTGCCCGCCTTTACTTAGACAGCCGGGTGAACCATGGTCCCTATATTTCATATTAATCTGCGGCGCTGTTACTACTCCCTGTTCTGCCCAGGTCCAGGAGTGTTCGTATGCGATGGGCCAGATCAGGAAACTCGAAGGGCTTCTCCAGGATTTCCAGAGAACGGTCAATGCTGGGTCCGTCAGCAAATCCTGATATGAAAATTGCCTGGATCCCCGGTCGGTCCTGGCGAATGGCTTTGACCACCGCATCACCGCGCACGCCCGGCATCATCACGTCAGTCAGCACCAGGTCGATGACTCCGCGATACTCCCTGGAGAGTGTAATTGCGTCAGTGCCGTTGGCAGCTTCCAACACCCGGTAGCCGAGTCCTTCCAAATAGGCGCGAGTCATGGCCCGGATTCCGGCTTCATCTTCAGCGAGCAGGATCGTTTCATGCCCGCGAGGAGCCGGCAGCTTTTCGGGAAGCGCGTTCTTTGCTCCCGGCGCAACGGCCGTCTGCCGCAGGTACACGCGGAAGCTGGTGCCGTGATCGGGCCTGCTGCTGATCCTGATTTCGCCTTCGGCGCGTTGCACTATTCCATACACTGTGGCCAGGCCAAGCCCTGTGCCTTTGCCTGGCTCTTTGGTAGTGAAGAACGGTTCGAAGATGTGCGATTGAACTTCCTGCGTCATGCCGTGGCCGGTATCTGTCACTTCAAGCACGGCATAGTCGGTCACCGATGTTTCACCTTCTGGTCCCGCAACTGCCAGCACCTCATTCGAGGTTTTGATGGAGAGTGTTCCGACACTGGGCATAGCATCCTGGGCATTCACGGCCAGATTCATAATGGCTAGCTCAACTTGATTCACGTCAAGAAAAACGTACAGAGGATCGTCGGAGAGCGAGAGCTCGAGCTGGATGGACTCGAAAAGAAGACGCCGCAGCAATCCTTCCATGTTCAAGACAATGGCGTTGAGGTCGGCAACGGTAGGAGCGGTCTGGTCTTTGCGGCTGAAAGCAAGGAGTTGCCGGGTCAGCGCCGCGCCGCGCTTTGTAGTTGCCAGAAGTTGCTCAACCACGCCCCGGTGCTCGGGGGCCAGTGCGGAATCACCGGCAAGCTGGCTGAGATATCCTGAGATCAGCATCAGGAGATTATTGAAATCGTGCGCCACTCCGCCGGCCAGCCGGCCCACGGCTTCCATCTTTTGCGATTGGCGCAGCTCCTGCTCCAGATGCCGCGCCTGGGTGACGTCGCGAAAACTCCACACGCGTCCCACCACGCGTTCGCCAATGCGTTGCGGCTGTGAGTACCGTTCAAAAATGCGTCCCTCTTTCAGGTGCAGAACATCAAAGCTGGTGGCTTCAGGGCTGGCGTAGAGCTCCTTCACTTTCGTCAGGAATTCCGCGCTGTTTTGCAGCTGCGGCACTGCCCGGGCCAGCAGATCTTCATCGCGCTGGCCAACCGCCGACGTGCAATCCATGCCCCACATTTCCAGGAACCTGCCGTTACAACTGCTGATCTTGCCTTCCGTGGAGACTACCAGGATGCCGTCGGCAGTCGCGTCAAGCGTGGCGTTCAGCAGAGAGACAGCCTGCTGGAGTTGTTTTTCGGTTTGCAGGCGAGTCTGGTTCTCGATTCGCAAAGCAGCGTTGCGTTTAGCAAGTTCGGTTGTCCGGTCTTGCACGCGTTCGTGCATATCCACGTTGGCTGAGCGGATGGCTTCTTTGACCTCCTCGCGATAGCGGACGTCGCGCGCTGTGACAATTACGCCCTGAATCTCAGGATCTTCCAACTGATTGTTGGCGATGAATTCCATTGGAACCCATGCTCCAGCCGCGTCGCGAATCCGCACCACTGTAGGAACACTTACTCCCTTCCGGTGAATGATCTCGGAATACTCAACGGAGGCGCGTGGAATGTCTTCAGGATGGATGAAGGCAAAGATTTTGTGCTCCAGCAGATCGTCAAGCCTGTACCCGAGCAGGGTTTCAATGCTCGGGTTTATGAAGCGCACAATTCCCTCAGCATCAGTCAGAGCAACAATATCGGAGATATTGTGGATGAGAGTCCGAAACCACTTTTCCCGGAGCACCATACGGCACCTGGGCGCTCGCATCGCCGCTGCAACCCGTGCCCCAGAACAAAGGACCTGGTACGCTCTAAAAACTGCCTGACCTCTCTCTGGAGCATCCTGCTGCTATGGATTCCCCCCAATTCCTCAAGGTTGCCGTGGAAACAGACAGGTCTTTGGTCAGGCAAGTCGAAGATCACCACACTTGCCGGCTAACACAGCAGTAAAGTGCTGTATTCATCGGCCCTCGGAAAGAGCACCGCCTTAGAACGTACCTTAGTTTGCTGGCAGTTATTTGGATTCTGATGCGAGCTGCCGGAATCGTCGTCAGGTCACACCGATACGCTGCCCAACCTGAGTTGCTACCTGCAACTTGCTGATGGGCTTTGCCTGAACTGAGGCTCGGGCAACTTAAAGTTCACCGGGTGAATCCGAAGCACCGAGGTGAATCAATGCTATTGAAGTTTTTATTTGCGATGCTAGTGGCCTTTGCTCTCTCTCTGGGCGCCATCGCGCAACAAACTGACGACGGAATTAAACAAGACACCAAGGACGCCGCGCACTCCACGGGCAAGGCCGTCAAGAAGACCGGCCACAAGATCAAAAAGGGGAGCAAGAAGGTGGTCCACAAATCCGCCGAAGCCACGGAGAAGGGCGCCGACAAGGTAAAAGACAAGAGCGCTCCCGCTCCAACCCCGCCGCCGCAGAAATAAAAACTCTGGGAGAAGCGGCCAGGCGGTTTATTTCGGTTGACGGCTTACCGTTATCGGACTTAATATCCGCTTAGCCGCTTCGTCCGTGGATCGCATGCATAAACTTGCAAAGACTACCGCCCGGAAATCCGTTTCCGGCGAAGTCGTCATTCCGGACAAGCTCTATTTTCGCATTGGCGAAGTCAGCCGCCTCTGCGGCCTCCCCAGCTACGTACTCCGCTTCTGGGAAACCGAGTTCAACCAACTCAAGCCCTCCAAGAGCGGTACCGGCCAACGCATGTACCGGAAAATCGACGTGGAAAACGTTCTCCGCATCAAAAAGCTCCTTTACGATCAGGGCTTTACCATTGCCGGAGCGCGCCAGCAGCTGCGGGCGGAAACCAAGCGCAAACAGTCGCCTTTACCGTTCGCTGTCCCCACCCCGAACCGGGGCGAGTTAAAGCAAGTGCGGCAAGGGCTTAGAGAGATCCTGGGGATCCTCACTGCCCGTCATTAAGCGCAAAAAATTGCAGATAGCTCCGTTCTAAGCCAGTGGGATGAACCGTATTTGGGGCCAGTGACTTAAGATTTTCCTGCTCCGTGGGAAAGCTGAGCTGCATCCAAAAAAGGTAGCTTATAATGGTGGTAGCTCACCTTGCAGGCGTTCTTTCGTCTCAATAAGGAATATAAAGGTCGATCTGATGTCGAAAAAGATCCAAGTTCTCCTCCTGACCAGCTCCATGTTGATCATCGCTTTTGTCATGATAGGCAGCCTGGGCGTACATGCCTCCGGCGCCAGCAGCAGCGGTGACGTAACCCTCAAACACATTGGCGTTTATAGCGAAGTGCTTTATCGCGTTCGCGCGGAATATGTGGAAGAGCCCAACATGAGCGCGGTTACAAACGGCGCGCTGCATGGCCTGCTGGAATCGCTGGATGCTGACTCCAGCTATCTCACACCATCTGAATACAAGCTTTTCAAGCAGAAGAAAACAGAAGGCAAGGCCAGCATTGGTGCAACCGTTTCCAAGAGATTTGGATATGCCGCCATCATCTCTGTAATTCCGGGCGGCCCTGCCGACAAAGCCGGCTTGAACTCAGGTGACATCATTGAAACTGTGGAAGGCCTGAGCACTCACGATCTGTCGTTGGCGGCGGTGAAGAACCATTTGGTCGGCGAACCCGGCTCACGGCTGGAATTGACCATCATCCGCACGCGCAAGATTGAACCGCAAAAGATCACTGTGGTTCGCGACGTTGTTGCTCTTCCGCCAGTCACTGAAACCATGGCCGCGGACAACACCGGCATCATCAAGGCCCAGGTGCTGACCAAGGGCAAGGCTGCGGAAATCGCCGAGAAGGTGAAGTCCCTGCAGAAAAAAGGCGCAAAGAAGCTGGTACTTGATCTGCGCAACAACTCTGAAGGCGAAGAAGAGGAAGGCGTGGCCGTGGCCAATCTCTTCCTGGGCAAAGGCACCATAGGATCGCTGCAAGGCCAAAAGGTCGAAAAAGTCACCTATATGGCTGACCCGCAAAAAAAGATTACTGATCTGCCCCTGGTTGTGCTGGTAAACAGAGGCACTGCCGGTCCTGCAGAATTGGTGGCTGCAGCAATTCTGGATAATACCCGCGGCGACGTTGTGGGCGACAAGACTTTTGGCGAAGGCTCAGTGCAGAAACTGATTGAAGTGCCAGATGGATCAGCGCTGATTCTCTCGGTGGCCAAATATTACACATCCAATGGCAAGGTGATACAGGATACCGGCATCGCGCCGAATATTCCGGTGGCCTCCAGCGATGACATTGTTGCCGTCTCTGATGACGATGACAGCAGCCCAAATGATGAACCGCAGAAGACGCAGCCTAAAGAAGACGAACAGCTGCGCCGTGCAATTGAGGTTCTGAAAATGAAAACCCAGAAAAGCTAGCGGCCTATCTAATCTCCCAACAGGCGCGCCTTAAGGGGCGCGCTTTTTATTTCGGCGAAAGTACACGTTGCGTTTCCAGGCGCATGTCCTGTTGTCATGCGGGATCACCCGGGAACCATGCTATTCTGGCCTTGATTTATATCAAAAGCCCTCACCCCATGAACTCTCTTGCTGAACCTTCGCCAGTCAAAGTAGCTGGGAAACCGCTGGTGGGCAGAGTTGTGTTCAGCGTGCTGGTGTTGACTGCAGCATTCCTGGGGACCACCGCGGGCCTGCTGATTGTGTACTCCACTGACCTGCCGCAGATCAGCGAACTTGAGCGGTACCGTCCCAGCACGATCACAGAGCTTTATGATGACCAGGGCCGGCAGATAGGATCTTTTGCCCTGCAGCGCCGCGTGCTGGCTTCCTATGATGATTTTCCCAAGGTGCTGCGTGACGCCATTCTTTCCACAGAAGACAAAACTTTTGAAACGCACTGGGGCATCAACTTCTGGCGCGTCTTTGGCGCTACGTATCGCGACATAACGTCAAGCTCTCGCGCGCAGGGCGCTTCCACGCTCACCATGCAGCTTTCGCGCAACCTGTTTCTTTCTCCCGAGCGGCATTTCAGCCGCAAAGTACAGGAAGCGTTGCTTGCCTTGCAGATCGAACGACGATTCACCAAGCAGCAGATTTTCACGCTCTATTGCAATCAGATCTTTCTGGGACATGGTGTCTATGGCTTTGAAGCCGGGGCCGAATACTACTTCAACAAGCATGCAAAAGATTTGAAATTGGAGGAAGCAGCGTTGCTGGCGGGCCTGCCCAAAGCCCCGGTTGCTTATTCGCCCATCAATTTCCCTGACAAAGCGCTGAAGCGCCGTAATCTTGTCATTAACAACATGCTGGAAGACGGCAAGATCACCGCTGAAGAAGCCGGTCGCGCCAAAACCACGCCGTTGCACCTGAACATACAGCCTGACCGGTCACCGGCCCCGAACTTTGTGGAAGAAGTTCGGCGCTTCCTGGAAAAGAAATACGGTGCGGACGAAGTGCACGAAGGTGGCTTAAGGGTCTACACATCGCTTGATCTCGACTTGCAGAAGAGCGCCACGCAGGCAGTGCTGGACGGACTGGCCGCCTACGAGCGCCGCCACGGATGGAAGGGCCAGCTGAGAAACGTGATCCAGGACGGCGAAGGCATCGGTAAATATCAGGACGTCGATTGGCAAAAACCGCTCGCCGTTGGCGATTACGTCCACGCGCTGGTCGTCGATATAGGGCTGCAATTCTGCAAGATTAAGCTGGGACACAGCTACGCTTCGCTGGGACCCGCGGAGCTGGCGTGGACCGGCCACAAGCTGCCCAGGAACATTCTTACTGTCGGCGATATTGTCTATGTAAAGATTCTGGCTCTGTACCCGGATGGCTCTGCGAAGGTTTCTCTGGAGCAGGATTCAGGCGCGCAGGGAGCCTTGCTGGCCATTGATAACGCCACCGGTGATATCAAAGCCATGGTCGGTGGACGCGATTACGATACGTCAAAGTTCAACCGTGCGACGCAGGCATCGCGCCAAGCCGGATCGTCCTTCAAGCCGTTCGTTTACACCGCGGCCATTGACCAGGGCGCGGAGCCGGACGACCTCATCATGGACGCGCCTACCACGTTCAATAGCGCAGGCGTTCCCTATGCTCCGCACAATTTCGACCGCAAGTTTGAAGGCAACATCACTTTGCGCCACGCGATGGCGGAGTCGCGTAATATTCCGGCAGTCAAATTGGCGCAGCGCGTCGGGATGCCAACCGTAGCCGACTACGCGCGGCGGTTCGGAATTACATCGCCGATCCTGCCGTTTTTGCCCGTTGCGCTCGGCGCCGCCGATGTCACGCTTTACGAGCAAACATCCGCATACACAGTCTTTCCCAACGATGGTCTGCGCATTGAGCCACGCTACATTCGCAAAGTCATGGACTATGAAGGCCATGTGCTGGAGCAGGATTTTCCTGACGCCAAAGATGTGATCAGCCAGCGCACGGCGCGGACGATGGTGTCGCTCCTTCAAGAGGTGGTGAAGCATGGAACTGCCAGCAGCGCAAAGAAGCTGAACCATCCCGTGGCGGGCAAGACTGGCACCACGAATGACTACACGGATGCATGGTTTGTGGGCTTCACGCCCAGCCTGACTTGCGGCGTGTGGGTGGGGTTCGACGAAAAGAAGAACCTGGGAGAAAGCGAAACCGGCGGACATGCGGCCTTACCGATCTGGATGGACTTCATGCGCGTGGTAGTTGCTGATCCTGCGCGAAAAAACGAGGCCTTTGCGGCGGTAGCCGATCAAAAAAAGGCTACGGCGATAAAGCGTGCTGCCATCACGCCGCCTAGCCACGCCGGCGACGCGGAGGCCCACTGATTCGCAAAGTCATTAAATATTTTTTCCTTGGCCTCGTTCTGCTGCTGGTGTTTCTCTCCTCGGCGCTGCTGGCCATGCGCTTTGCCATCCAAGGCCGAGAAGTGCAGGTGCCGCGACTCTCTGGCCTCACTCCTGCTGAGGCCGAACGCGTCGCCAATTCTGACGGTCTGGTTCTCTCCGTGGAAAGCCGGTTCTATAGTCCTTCAGTTCCCACAGGTCGAATTATTTCGCAATCGCCGGCGCCGGGCGCAACCGTGCGCCGGGGATGGAAGATTCGCGTGGCCGCCAGTCTGGGAACACAACACGCCGCAGTCCCCAACTTGATTGGGCAAAGCCAGCATGCGGCGGGGATCAACGTGAGCCGCCGTGGGCTGGAAGTAGGGACGGTCGCGACCATACACCTTCCCGGCGCGACCCCTGATACAGTCCTGGCACAGTCGCCGCCACCGGATGCGCCCGACGTAGCGTCACCAAAAGTAAGTTTGCTGGTTGCCGCCGCCGATAACGGCCAGCGTTACGTAATGCCTGGCTTTGTAGGAAAACCGTTGGCAGACGCAAACATCGCGCTCATCAAAGGCGGCTTTACTCTGGGCAAGGTACGTCTCGTGAGCAGTAGTGATAGCAACAACGCCGCGGACATACCGGGGATTATCGTGCGGCAATCTCCAGCGGCTGGAGAGCGCGTGGCTGCCGGAGCGGCGATCAGCTTTGATGTGAAGAAGTGAGCTTAACCGCAAAGGACGCTAAGAACGCGAAGGAAACTAAGCATGAAGGACACAAAGGTGTTGCCTGGATGGTCCAATCTCAAATTTCAATGGGCGTCATGACTACGCCTAATGGGCAACCCAAAACAATTATTTTGGTTTTCTCCTTCATGCGCCTTCGTGTCCTTTGTCATCCAGGGCCTTCGGCCCGCGCAAGTGGGAACGCAGGCCGAGTGAATCAGTTAGAGTCCTTCGTGACTAAGGAAGTCGAATGCGTGGAATCTTAGGGACATGCGGAATCTGCACCCCGGGGACCGACGGGATGAGTGACCGAAGTTCTTCGACGGGTCTGTCGATTCGAATTTTGAGGAGCGACTGGGCAAGCGCTACAGTACTGGCAAAGAACGCACTGTGTGTTGCCGAGACATCGACGATGCAGCCGACCATGAGATTGCCCGCGACACCGGCATTGCGGCAGGTCTGCGTTGCACCTTGAATTGATCCCGAAGGTACTGCAAAATCGGTCCTCGGATATGACCGGTCCGTGAATGTTTCCGTTGAAGTTCCTGGCGCGTAGTCAAACAGTGACTCTGCTCGCCTGACCCGCCAACTATCCGCAAACGTCCGGTTGATGAATACATGAAAAGCAGCATCCGCTTTTGGCAGTCCACGAAAAAGCCCGAGTTGATATGCAACATCGCCATAAGAATTAGCGAGCGCGACACTCTTGCCATTGCGAGTGCGCAAGTCGGTGCGTGAATTTCCGCCGCCGTCGCCGAGAATACCGGTATACTTTCCTGCCCGATTGGCAGGAATTGAGACGGAGATATTGATGAATTGGAATAATCCCCTCGATGTCGCATTGAAACTGACGCGTTCACCAGTGGGTACCGCAACCACCGAGCCACTTTGCGATACCAGAATCGATCCGCCGCCCGGGAGGGCCGCTATTTTGCCGCTGGTCGGAGCAACCGGCTTGCCGTCAAGCCGCAGGGAGTGCGGGTCATTGTCAGGCTTCGCCTGCTGGTAGTACGTCAGTCGATGCTTGCCAAACTTGATGGCAATGGCTGTGTTGAGGGTCAAGTCGTCGCGTTTGGGAACAGGGGAAAAGCGCACCTGGACTTCGAACAATCCGTCGGTTGATCGCGAAAGCACGAATTCGCCGGCCGCCTGAAGCGGATAAGCATAGCCGTTGAACGTGACGATATGAGGGTCGCCGTTGCTCTGTCCGGTCCGGCATTCAATAGCTGAAACATTGCACCCGCCGCTGGATGGAGGTGGCGGAGCGGGAGTACACGTTGCGCCTGGAGGCGGCAAATCGTGCCCAGCGCCGTATTTTGTCCGTTCCGGCAGGTGTTGCGTCTTGCGATAGTCGTTCTCCGCGCGCGTGGCCGTTACTTCCGAAATGGATATTCCGCTGTTGACCAATTTTCCGCCTACCATATACATGCATTCGCGTTGGTCCAGTGTGCCGTTGTCGTAGTCTACAAGGTGCCGCATCTCGTGATAGAGCGTGGAGCATGCGTCGTCCGGTACGCCATCGGACCATATTTCTTTTGAACTTGGGTTCCATTCCGTCGTACCGCCGCTGCCCGGCGGGCTGGCTGGATTCCCAAAGAAATCGGGCGTTGTGTTTGTATAGTTGTTCCGCTCGATCTTAAAGACGTGCTTGGATCGATCAAGTTGGTCTACTTCACCGGGAAGGCCAGCCGCTCTGAACTTTGCGACACAGTCATCATACTCGCTGTGCACGTCAACAACATTTACCTTGGCTGAAGCCGGTTCTATTAACCAGAGAATCATCAAGATTGGCATGCCACGTAAAAGCAGCGCCAATGCGCTTGTACGCTGACGGGAATTCATCCTATTACCAAACTTTCGAATCGCTTACTAGCAAGTTGGATTGTTCCTCGCCCAATGTATACCGCCCGTGAACCTGGCACAAGAGCGGTTTGCATAGGGCCATTGCACGTGACATTTCGGATGAGGGTTGCCAGGCCCGAGTGCGCCTGGCCTACAGCGGTCTTCGGCTCGGCCATCTGCACATGTGGTTTTCGCAGTAGCACCACATCTCCATATGCGGACGAGACTTAGTAACCGATCCCTTGATTGTAGCGCACGTATCCACGGATGGGAATGACCGGCTCTTAAGTTCTTTCTAAAGAATTTGTCCGCGATTGGCGTTGCGTGATAGCTGCAAAAGATTTCCTTGTTGCTTCTACTGAGTAGGATAGAATTCCCCCGCAACTTCATCCAAATGAACCCTCAAAAGCTTTCTGCGCAAGAAATTGCTGCGGCGAAGAAGCCATCACAAGGATGAACGCCTGGGATCGTACGCAGAAAGTCACCGCTGATCAGCTCATCAATGTTCTTCCAGACCAGCTCTCCCGTTTCCTGCAAGCGCTGTAACTCAGTTCTTACTGGAATGATTTTGAAATCAGACGCACCAGCTAAAGAGGCGACAACTACCTGCTCATTCTCTTCCGGCTCCAGGGAGCATGTGGAATAAATCAGCCTTCCGCCTGGTGACACATGTCGCATGGCTGCCTTCAGAATTGCAATTTGCCGCGATTGCAGATCAAGAAGGTCTTCCGGCTTGAGCTTCCATTTGATTTCCGGATTGCGCGCCAGCGTTCCCGTTCCTGAGCAAGGGACATCGGCCAGCACGCGGTCGAAGTCTGCGCCGTAAGGCAGAGCCAGTGCGTCCGCGGTGATTACTTCGACGTTTTGCTGCGGCGCGAGTCTGCGCAAAAGCGTTGCGCGATGCGGATGCAGCTCCGTGGCGACGATCTCCGCTTCAGGCAGCCGCGTAGCCATGGCGGCGGTCTTGCCACCGGGAGCAGCACAGCAATCGAGGATGCGACGACCGTTGCCGACGAGCGCGGCCACCAGTTGAGAACCTTCATCCTGAATGGCAATTTTTTCTTCGCGGAACATTTGCGTAGCTCTGGCGTCGCCGGAGGTCACGACACGAGCAGTCGCCATCAGCGCGCCGGGAGCGAGTTGAATGGCTTGTTCAACCAGCGTAGTCTCGTCTTCTGC
>JBAVUZ010000634.1:0-1626 GCA_049697035.1 Candidatus Angelobacter sp.
CGGCAGAGTTATTCAGAATGAATTAAGTCTTACCAGACGTGGCAGGCGTTGGCGCTAACCATTTTCTGGCCGGCTTTGCAGCCAAACGCTTTGGCAAAGTCCGGGCTGTTTTGCAGAGTGCCATTCGTGCGGTACTCGCCTGGGGAATGCGGATCGGTCTTGGCCAGCAGCCGCGAACTTTCCGGGGTGGCGTTCTGGCACCAGACCTGGGCAAAGCCTAGAAAGAAACGTTGCTCCGCCGTGAATCCTTCCTTGGTAGCCGCTACTTTGGGATTCATCTCCATGTCCTTATGCAGTGCGGCCAGCGCGATACGCAGCCCGCCATTGTCAGCTGTGTTTTCACCCAGCGTCAGCCGGCCGTTGAGATGAACGTCATCCACCGCGACAAACGAGCTGTATTCATCGGCAATGCAGCCGGTGCGCTTGTCGAACTCGTCGCGGTCCGCTTGTGTCCACCAGTTTTTAAGGTTGCCTTCCGCATCGAACTTGCTGCCCTGGTCGTCAAAGCCATGCGTAAGTTCATGGCCAATGACCACGCCAATGCCGCCAAAATTCACGGCGTCATCCGCGTCTTTATCGAAGAATGGCGGCTGCAAAATGCCGGCAGGGAAATTGATGTCATTGTTCGGCGCGCTGTAATAGGCGTTCACCGTGGGCGGAGTCATGCCCCACTCTTTTTTGTCCAGCGGCTTGCCGATCTTATTTAAGTTGCGCTTGATTTCAAACGCCCGCGCTCTCTGGACGTTGGGGACGAAATCACCGCGGACAACTTTCACCGAACTGTAGTCGCGCCACTTGTCCGGATAGCCGATTTTGTTGGTAATGGCGTGCAGCTTTACCAGCGCCTGCTTCTTGGTTTCCGGCGTCATCCAATCCAGGCCCTCAATGTCCTGGCCCAGTGACGTTTCCAGCGCATTCACCATTTTCAACATGCGCTGCTTGCCGTCAGGGCCAAAAGTTTCCGCAACATAGGGCTGGCCCAGCGCTTCGCCCAGCAACATATCCGTCATTTGTACGCAACGTTTCCAACGTGGCTGCAATTCTTTTTGCCCGTTCAGGTATTGCCCGTAAAAGGCAAAGTTCTCGCGGACAAAAGGATCAGACAATGTTGGCGCGGCTGTTCTTACGGCATGCCAGCGCAGATAAGTCTTCCAGTCGGCAAGGGGCACTGATTCCACAACGCCGTTGATTTTCTGAAAGTAGTCCGGCGGCACCACGTTGACTTCACTAAAGCTTGGCGCGCCGCTTGAGGTAAAGAAACGGTTGAACTTGAAATTTGGGGCAAGGGTCTCAAGTTCCGCGACCTTCATTTTGTGGTCGCGATTTTTAGGATCGCGCATCTGCACGCGCTTGAAGGCGGCGTCAGCCAGTTTGGTCTCAATGTCCATAACGGCCTGAGCTTCTTTTTTGGCCGCCGCTTCCTCATCGCCCAGAAGCACAAACATCTTTGCCACGTGCTCCAGATATTTCTGGCGCGTCTCCTGGGACTTGGCGTCTGTATCGGAGTAGTAGTCGCGATCTGGAAGCCCGAGCCCGCCCTGAACAATGTTGGCAATCTCCATGCTGGCATTGTGCAGGTCAGGTATGGCGCCAAAACCGAACAACGCCTGCACGCCCAGGGATTGA
>JBAVUZ010000635.1:0-8200 GCA_049697035.1 Candidatus Angelobacter sp.
GCTTCCGGCCGCGCGGGCTCCGCCTTTAAAAATGTGGCCAGCCAAACTGCCACCCCCATAATGTACGCGATAGGAGGGGCAATTCTGATAACCGGATCGAATTTTGTTCCAAATTCGGAACGAAGCAGGTAGGCCACCAGGAACCCGGCTGCATTGACGCCATAACCAAAAACGATCCCTGCGGCATGCTGCCCCCAGCGCAGGTGAAACAGCCTTACCAGAACAATAAATAGAGAAAATATGCCAAATTGCAGCAATCCGACCGCGATTTCCAGACCGATGATGGTTGTGGTAAACAAACTAAAGGCGGGCCGGGGAACCAGGACAATGCGCAAGATTGCAAAAGTGAGCATTACGATGCCGATTCCCGGGAAAAGCCACCGAAACCATCTCATGCCCAAAAAATTCCGAAATACCGAACGTAGCGCCTCGTTAAGGGCCAAGAATGCCAAAATTACGCCGAGAGCTTCATTCACCCAGAAGATCTTGAAATAGAGACCGGCATTTCTAGTGGCGAACCATAAGACGATCGTGTCAACTACAGACAGAGCGGTGTAACTGAAAAATATGGGGAACTCGCGGTAGGTGCGGCGAACGAGCAGAAGCAGGCACAGGAATGTTTCCAGTCCCGTGCCCACCACGACCAATACTAGTTCAGGGTTCTTCACAAAAGAGTGGCAAGATTAAACCAGCTACTCTCGAACCGCAAACTTAATTGTTGTGTACCGGTGGCAAAGGCGGAGTTGGCAATGGAGTGTTGGCCGCATATACTGGCATCAAACTTCCTGAAATCAATAGAGCCACCGCTACCACCAATCGAATAATACTTTTCCGCATAATTTTCTCCTTTAGAGTAGGCAGCCGTTCGAGCGCGCAACGACCGTGATTTTTTCTTTCAGGGCCTCAACAGCAAAATCTATTTGCCACTTACCGGCGGCAGCGGGCGGGAACAGGCGGGGGCAGAGTTTTCGCGTGAGCTTGCATCGCGCTCCCTGTCACCAAATTAAAACCATTGCCGGCGACGTGCGAACCAAACTCTCGCAACATTTCCTCCTTGTAGTGCACGCAATCGTCAAAACGCAACAACTGCAATTTTTGTTTTTCGGGCCCGTGGAAACCAGCGCAGGGAAAGGGCAAAACGCCCAGGGGAGGGAATCCAGGTACTGCGAGAAATTCTATCGCCAACAGAGGAAAACGCGCAGTCTGGGCAAGAGAATTTAACAAAAATCAAAAGTCAAACGTTAAGAAAATTCAACACTGCTATCGTCTCCATTGTTGGCCGCCGCCTCCGCGGCTTCAGGTGTGAAATCAGATGACAAATGCGCACCCGCCAGCAACATTAATCCGGAGATAAATGCCCAGAACATCAGGGCCACTGAGATGGAAAAAGCCTGTCCGTAAACCTCCTGAAAATCCAGCCAGGGCAGGGCCTTGATGTACAAAACTTTTCCCACTTCCCACAGCACGCCCATGGCGACCGCCGCCGGCAGCACGCTTCTGGCCTTGATCTTGCCATTGGGCAGCAGCCAGTAAATTAGGAAGAAGATGGCAATGCTGGCCAGAGTGGCGCAGATCTTGAGCGCCACAAAAGTAGCGGCCCGGAAAATGATGTTTTCATTGCCCCGCATCATGAAAGTCAATGCCAGTTCATTCCCCGCCGCCATGCCGATTGAAATAAGCGCCAATATGCCGCAGGCAAAAGCCAGCGCCAGTGAAATAATCTGGTTCCCCAGGTAGGAGCGGTTTTTGGCAAACCCCCATATCCGGTTGAAAGCCACTTCCAGCGGCACAAAAACGCCGGTGGAGGTAATGAGCAAAATCACCACTGAAGCCATCTTGACGCGCTGACGCGCCTTTACCAGCGACTGAAGATTGCGGATCACGAAATCCTGGCCGGCAGGCAGATGGTCCCGCAACAAATCCACCACCACGTTGTACATGGTTGCCGAGTGGAAGACATTGCGAATCAGCCACATAAGCAGAACCATGAAAGGAAAAAATGAGAGAATCGCGTTCGCCGCCACAGAGAAAGCGTAGGTATGCGCTTCAGTCCGGGCCAGGTATTGCATGGTGGGCCAGCCACGATGCATCAGCATGTGCTTCCACGGCCGCAACAATAGCCGGGAAGCTGGCGATTCTGGAACTGCAATCGGCACGGCGTCAACGGCTGGCGAAACTGAACCTGATGTCATGGAGAGCCTGCGAAAATCGTAACAGAAAAGCGCTTCCTTCCAACTTTTATAAGTACCATTTTGGGACAAACGAAAGTATCGCCAACCAAGTTCCCTTTGGCGTTACCCCACTATGCAAACAAAGTGCTTTACAAGAACCGGAGTTCCTGAATATTATGCTCTGCTCCCGGCGACTTGTCCCGCGGGGCGCACTCTGGTTGATGTTTTTGTACAGCAGTTTGAACTCGCCGAACGATCCGGTTGCTGGAGTCGCCTTCGGGCCTTCCGGCACGGCAGCCATCGCTTGCGGAAAAGAGCCATCTAGCCGGCAAAGCAACAACCTTTTTTCTCCACCTTAAGCGGTTGAAAAAGGCGGAGATTCCAATTTGATGCTGAGGCGAAAGGAGTTGCATTTGTGAAAGAGAAGGGAACAGTGAAGTGGTTTAACGGAGCCAAAGGCTATGGCTTCATTCAACGCTCGACCGGTGAAGACGTCTTCGTCCACTTTTCCGCTATTCAGGAAGATGGTTACAGGACCCTTAACGAGGGCGAAACCGTGGAATATGAGCTCATGAAAGGGCCAAAGGGCTTTCTGGCTGCGAATGTACTACGCGGCAGCGCGGCTAACTAAGGCAACCGAGCGATTCAAGGTTCCCCTTGTAGCGGGCAAGGGGATTTTCTTTTGCACTCTGCTCTGTTCCGTCGCCAGCGGCGACACGCAAAAAAACGAGGCTGGACGATTCAACATCGTCCAACCTCAAATCCAAGCAAGGCCTTGCCTGATAGTCCTGGCCGCGCGGCCAGGAAACCTGCCGGAAAGAAGCTTCAGTTTTAGCGGGACTGAAGCGCTTCAGCTTCCGGACGATTCATGGCGGGAGTGGCTCAGAGAAGCAAGATTCCAGGGCCTGCTTCTCTTTTGGGGACCCGCAAAACAAGATTTCAGCAAACCCGGCGTCAGAAAAATGTTCATTGTCGCCGAACTCGCTTACAAATTGATTCTGATTTATTTGCATTAGAAGGTAATCAAGGCCACATTAAACTTCTTCATTTCCCTCACGTCGGTTTACAGCCCGCAAAAAAAATCCCCCGGAAGTTTTATTCCCAGGGGGCGTGAGGTTTTAATCTGGAACTAATTCAGAGGCGGATTGTCTGCGCCATTCGGCTGGGGTTCAGGCTGAGTTTGTGGTTCGGGCTGTGGCGGCGGTTCAACGCCGTTTGCTTGATTCTCACGATCTTTTCGTTGCTGCTCAATCTCAGCCAATCTTTTTTCTTCACGGGCTTTCTGCCAGTTCGCCATCAATTCCTGCTGCGTCAGTGGCGTTTGCGGCTTGACCACCCCAGCCACTGAAGGAACATTTTCATTGACCCTGGATTCAGTCTCTGCTGGAGCTTGCTGCGGCGGAGGCTGGAATGGCCGGCTGGCCGCGAACTCAGTGCGGCCAAATGAATGGCGCGTGCGAACCAGTACCCGTTGCAGACCGCCTTCAGCGGCGCCCGACCCCATGATGATGTAGTCGATTTTAGGACTATCCAGCAATGCGCTCATAACATCCTGGATTGCGCTCGGCCCAATCTGGGCGACGACCGGTTCATTTTGCAATTCCGGAGCTAAATCTATGGCCGCGCCCGTCTTCGCCGAGATAAGCTTCAAGACCATTCCCAGCGAGGCATTCTGAGAAGTTACAGTTAGTTGCCCTTGCGCGTAATGGACTGAGGCTGTTGGTTCGGGTGTTGCTGCAGGGGCCATTGTTGGCGGCGCTGCAATAGGCGCAGGAACAAAATTTGCGGCCACAGGCGCGGCCACCGGAGATGCCGTGGGATTTGCCTGGACAGCTGCTACGGGCCGCGCTACCGGCGGCGCCGGCGCAGGCTGGATCCGGACCGGAGCGATATTAGTGTTTGTGTTCGGCCGTAGAGAGTTCTGATAAGGTGCTGATCGTTGCTGTGCTGCCGGAGCGACTGGAATTGACGTGACGCCAGATTGCCCGGTTGGCGCGGACACCGCGCTGGTGGAGGGGCTTGGCTTGCGGTCCGTACGTCCGCCAGTTATTTGAGCCAACGCAAATAAAGGCGACATCGCCAGGACAAGAGCCGCAGTGTTCGCGATCCTCATACAAAACCCTACCTTAAGAACCCGGATTCCTACCCTTGCATTGTGCCGCTTTGGGGCCCGCTTGACCATTGAAAAAACATTAAATTTTCCAATGCAGCTGTTTTTTTATAGGACGCAATTGAATGGGCAGCCGCAAATCAAGATCAAATTAATTGATGGGAGCCTCAGGCTGTACGGTGGGCATTAAGCTCTCTCCCGGGGAAGAAGCATTCAGCAGTGGCAACGATACTCGAAAGCATGATCCTTTACCCGAAGAACTCGATACTTCAATGTTTCCGCCATGAGCTTCCGCGATGCTGCGGGCAAAATGAAGTCCCAGGCCCGTGCCGGGAACATGGGATTTCCGGGCTGAACTGGAACGATAACCACGCTCGAAGATATGTGCTTGCTCATCCGGCGCAACGCCGCTTCCGGTATCGCTGATTGAAATAATGGCAACGTTGTTATGAACGGACAAAACCACGTCAACGCTTCCGCCCCGGTGATTGAACTTGATTGCATTATCCAGAAGATTGAGCAACAATCGCCAGATCTGGCCCGCATCAAATGCGCCTATCACGTTCTGCTGCACTGTCCCGGAAATTTGGATTCCATGCTCGCCCGCTTGGCCGCGCATCCCGTCCAGGGCCGTCTGGACCAGTTCGGAGAGGTCTTCCTTTTCCCGGTTCAGCTTGATTTGCTCGCTTTCCGATTGCGCCAGTTCCATCAGGTCTGAAACCGTCCGCGCCAGCAGTTCCACGTGTTCAAGCTGCTTGGAAAGCGTGTCACGATAATTGGTTTCATTGTTGCCGAGCCGCAGCGCCTGTTCCGTTTCCGACCGCAAAACGGTAAGCGGCTGCCGGATTTCATGGGAAAGCGTTCGCAGAAACTCCGTCATTCTCTGGAATGAGCTTTGCAGCCGTGCAATCATTGCGTTTAGAGAAGTGCTCAGCTCGTCGATTTCGTCACCAGTGCCGGTGACAGGAAGACGGGTACTCAAATCGAACGCCGTGATCTGTTTTGCCGCCGCTGCCGCCTGTTCCAGGCGACGCATGGAATAAGACGTCATGAGCAGCGCATTAACAGCGTGCGCAAGGATGATGAAGGGAATCAGGGCAAACAGAAACATGCGAAGACGCCAGCAATCCTCATCCGTCTGATCTAAGGATGTGCCGACTCTCAAGAGATAATGCCGTCCCGCCAGGCCCAGAACGGGGACATCGAGAATGCGGATGTGCGTGTTGCCCGCCGTGAAGCTTTGCCATACGGAATGATCGGATGAAGGTTCGGCTGAAGAAACCGGCAAATGCAGCCCCGCCATTGCGTGAGAAATGTCGAGCGTATGGCCTTCGTCGTCCAGCAGCTCGTAATACCGCATGGAACGCTCAAATTGGGCGCGGACCTCTGGATCAGCTTCCGCGTTGAGCCACTTTACGCTGCCGGCCCGAATCTGCAGCATGCTGCGCACAGAAATAGCACGGTCCTGCAGCTCATCATCCAGCTGGCTATAAATGCGGCGAGTGACCAGAGCATAAGCGCTCCAGGCCAGTATTACGACCAGGAGCGCGAATGTTATCGTCTGTTTTATTGCAAGGCGGGTACTGAGCCGCCGTAAGACCACGGATTTCATTGGGAAGCTGAGGACAACATATAGCCTACGCCGCGAGCGGTATGGATCAGAGGCTTTTCATAGCCGTGATCGATCTTGGCGCGGAGATAATTAATGTAAACGTCCACGATGTTGGTGAGCCCTTCAAAACCCAGGTTCCAGACATGCTCTACCACCATGGTGCGTGTAACGGTCCGGCCGGCGTTGCGCATCAGGTATTCCAGCACGGCGTATTCACGCTGCGTAAGATTGATCGGTTTGCCGCCGCGCGTCACCATGTGCCGCATGCGATCAAGCTCCAGGTCTTCCACGCTGAGCTTGTCCAGCAATTCCTGGGGACGACGCAGAAGAGCATGGACCCGGGCCAGCAACTCTTCAAATGAAAACGGCTTTACAAGATAATCGTCGGCGCCTGCCTGCAGGCCGCAAACACGGTCAGAAACGTCTTTGCGCGCGCTCAGAAGCAGGATCCTCATATTGGACCCGGATTTACGTAATTTGCGAAGAACGGTTAGACCGTCAAGTTTAGGAAGATTCCAATCGAGAATGATTCCGTCATAATCAATCTCGGTTGCCAGCTGGAGACCTTCTTCTCCGTCCCCAGCCAGATCGACAGCGAAGTGATCTGCTTCCAGACCCTTCACCAGTGTGCGTGCTACTTTAGGCTCATCCTCAATAACCAATATGCGCATAAGTCCACCTCCCGCTTCGGTGGAAGAATTGCCGTCACTTTAAACTCAGCGACGTGCAAAGTCCATCCGCTGTTTACCCCAAACCTTGCAGTACATCTCTGGAATTTAACTATCCTTATACTTGTGCTGCCAGACATCAAATCGTTTCACTTTTGCCGATTTTTATGTTGTACGTCGGTGATTTCACTCACTGTCCGTACGGCCAAGCTCTTCGATCACTTTCCAGCAGCGACATCATGCCTGATTTCGCTGGAAGCACCTGCACCTTTTTTGTCCCGATCTGCTCTGAACCAGCCTTCGCTTAGCGTCATCTGTGGGACATGTTCGTTGGTACAGGTACTAAGTTGCACTATCGTACACAAAATTCTTGAAACTGGAACAAAATATTTTCTAAATTTTGAGCCGCTCATTGCGGTTGCAGCCCGGTGAGGTACATGTGAATTGCGCTAACAGGATCAATATAGCATGTCCATATGGACATAGCAATATATTGTACTGAAGGACATGTACTATTTCGCGCCGCCTCGCTTAAAGGCGGTTGATGTGTTTTAAGCCTTCTATTTTCTGCATCTTAGTCTTGTTGTGATCCTCGCCCAGCAGGTTCTATTCTGCGCATGGCTGAAATATTTCTGTGGAAAACTTTTGACAGCCGCCAAAAATGACCAAACCATGCTCTCATCCGCCAAACAACTTCAGCTGCCTGGAAAGGCCAGTTTCTGAAGCCTGAGTGGCTAATTCATGGTTTCTGAGGCCGATGCCGTACTTTCGGCAGAATTTGTTCACCAGTGTTGAAACACGCTTTTTGTAATCATCGGGTAAGAAAGCGCAATGCCCGTAGCGCGCTTTATACAACGGCACAAGGTGAGGGAAGTGTTCCTGCAAGAAAGGCATGAATACTTTTGCGGAACACGGTTTTAAGAACAGCGGTATGGCAGCCACTGACGTTGCGCCGGCAGCCGCCGCGGCCCGGACCACGCTTTCCAGGTCTTTGGGTGAATCTGTGATTCCCGGCAAGATGGGCGCACAATTCACGCTGGTAGAGATTCCGGCCGTCGAAAGTTTCTCGACTGCGCTGAAGCGCAAATCAGGCCGCGGCGCGCGTGGTTCCAGGACGCGCGCGAGATTTGTATCTGTCGTCGTTATGGTGATATGGACTCGCAGCCGATTCCTCGCCGCGATGGCGCGCAAAAGATCAAGATCGCGCACAATGAGGTCTGACTTTGTCACCAGTCCGAGCGAAAGCCCTTCATGCCGTGCGAATTCTTCCATCACGGCGCGCGTGATGCCAAATTTTCTTTCAGCAGGCTGGTAAGGATCGGTGGCCGTGCCGATGGCAATGCTTTGTCCGGCCCGCACCTGCTTCAATTCCTGGCGCAGCAGCCATGCACTGTGCTTCTTGACGTAGATCTTGCGTTCAAAATCCAACCCATCGCGCATTTCCATGAATTCATGGGTATAACGGGCATAACAATATTTGCAGGCAAACTCACATCCTCGATAGGGATTGATCTGCCAGGAAAACGGCATCCGTGGTGAATCACAGCGCGTGAGCATGCTGCGATTCTCCAGTGAGATGTAATCGACCTTATGGCCTTCAGAAATCGCTTCGCCCATGGCCGCGAGTTTGGCAATACCG
>JBAVUZ010000636.1:0-23963 GCA_049697035.1 Candidatus Angelobacter sp.
AACCTGACGGTGGTTTATCCCATCTTGCGTGAGTTGCAACTGCACGCAACAATGTTTGTCTGTCCTGCATTGGTGGAATCCGGCGAGTGGCTTTGGAATCACGAAATGCGCTGCCGTCTTCAGACGCTTGCAGCCCCGGATCTGGCCGAGCTGCGCATGAAACTTCTGGCGCCCGGCAGCACTGTTGACGCAATCGTTGAATGGATGAAAACTCTGCCGCTGGAACAACGCCGTATTGGCGAGGAAACCGTAAGACGAGCTACTGAGGGTTTCCTGCCGACCGCTGCCCAGCGGGAGGCTTTCGATGTCATGGATTGGAATGACCTGCGTTCCCTCGATCGCGATCTCATCACCGTGGGATCGCATACGCTGAGCCACCCCATTTTGACTAAGTTGAGCGGTCAGGAAATCGAAGCGGAAATACTGGAGAGCCGCCGATGTCTGGAACAGCGGCTGCAACGGAAGATAGAGTTCTTCTGCTATCCCAATGGCGCTTATGACAGGCGAGCTTATCATTTGGTCCAGAAAACGTATCGCGCGGCAGTGACTACAGAAGGCGGAGTAATAGAAGACAGCAATGCGCTTGACCTTCACCGATTGCCCCGCATTGCCAGCGCGGAAAGTGCCGCGCTGACAGCATGGCGGCTGCACAGGCCAGAAGCATGAGTGAAATGACGGTATTAGTTCTTGATGGACATAGCCGAGCAGCCCTGGAAACCATGCAGAGCCTGGGTCGGGCCGGCGTGCAGGTGGACCTGGCGGCTGAAGCCCAGGACTGCCTTGCCATGCACTCGCGCTACATCTCGCGCAAATTGCAGCAGCCTTCTCAGAAGCACGCGGCTGGATTCCAGGCATGGTTACGGGAGCAGGATCAGCGGCGCAATTACACGTTGATTGTGCCCGCCACTGAAACGTCGCTCCTGGGGCTACGGCAGATGGATGAAAACGATCCTCTTCGCCGCAAGGCCGTCATTCCTGGCGATCAGTCGCTTGAAGTCGCACTGGATAAAGAAAAGACATGGCAACTTGCGCATCAACTTGGCGTGTCCGCGCCCGGCGGAGTTTTACTTGCCACTCTGGCGGAAATCCGTCCGGTGCAACAGTTCCCACTGGTGCTCAAGCCAACGCATAGCAAAATTATGGTCGATGGTGCGTTGCGGACGCTTGCTGTGGCGGTCGTGAAAAATGAATCCCAACGGCAGGAGCATTTGCGACGCTGGCTTCCACTTACCCCGGTCCAACAGCAGGAATACGTTTCTGGACGCGGCGTTGGTGTCGAGTTTCTCTTTAACCGAGGCAAGAAAATCTGGCACTTCGCGCATGAACGCGTGCATGAGTATCCGCTCACTGGTGGAGCAAGTTCTTACCGCCGTTCCATTAATCCGCCGATGGGAATGTTGCAAGACGCCGAAAAACTTTTAACAGCACTCAAGTGGCACGGCGTGGCCATGGTTGAATTCAAGATAGACGCCAAAGGGCAACACTGGCTGATGGAGATTAATCCGCGTCTCTGGGGATCCGTGGCGCTTTCCATCGATGCCGGCGTGGATTTTCCGCGGGGGCTGCTGCAAGTTGCAAGAGGTGAGGAACCTCGTCCGCAACCAAAGTACAAAGTCCCTTATTACACACGCGACCTGCGCACAGACGTGGACTGGCTCAAATGCAACATTCGCGCGGACCAGCGCGATCCCTTGTTGCATACGCGCTCACGCGCTTTCTCTTTTCTGGAGCTTCTACGTCCCTTGGTCGGGCGGGAAAGCTGGGACCATTTTGACTGGCGTGATCTGGGGATCACCCGGAGATCGCTGGCTCTGCTGGTGACTGATCAAGTACGCCCGGTATATCGCAAGGTCAAAGACGGGCAAATTAAGCGCAGATTACTGCACCATCACCATGCATTGTTACGCCGGCTGAAAGGCTCAGGTGGACCACGCAAGATTCTCTTTCTGTGTTACGGCAACATCTGTCGGAGCCCGCTTGCAGCCGCGCTCGCAGAAAAACGGCTGAGCGGCATCACAATTGATTCGGCAGGATTCCACGAGCAAACAGGTCGAAGCTGTCCGCAAACGATTCTGCGAATCGGAGAGTCTTTTGGGATCGATCTGTCGTTCCATTGCTCTGCGCGCGTTACACGTGATCAATTGGCAAACGCCAGCCTGGTGATTGCCATGGACCTGGAAAACTTCATTCGCCTGCGCCAGGAATTTTCGGGAATGGCAGACCGCACAACTTTGCTCGGACTCTTTGGAACGCCGGAAACACTCAATATTGCCGATCCTTATCTTGCCGATGAAGCTGCCACAAGCAGGATCTGCGAGCAGGTCCGCCAGGGCGTGGAGAGCCTGGCATCCTGGGTGGGGGAAACGAAGCGCGCCGCGTCCCCGTCTGCCATCCCCACAACAGCGGCTGGTGGTCGATAAAGCAGCGGTTTCCCCTTGAAAGGAAATTCTGCTGCAAAATGTGCAATCTCTTGCACAAAGGGTGAAAGCCACTCGCCAGAGCGTTGCAAATCCACCGTAAGTTATTGAATATATTAGGCCTTAATTGAGATGCTTTGGCACCAGACTTGCCAATAAGTTAGGCAGTTGACCTTCCAGGCTAAGAATGGCGGAAGTCCACATTAGGGCAGGCAATGTATTCAAATTTTTACGGCTTAAAACAAGATCCTTTTCGGCTTACGCCGGATCCACGCTTTCTTCATCTTGCGGAGCCGCATCGCAACACTCTTCGCGCCATGGTGGAAGGAGTGGTCGGACGCAAGGGCTTGCAAGTCGCTATTGGGCCCATCGGCACCGGCAAGACCACGCTGCTTTATTGCCTGCAGCACATCCTTTCGCATGAGGCTACGCGCGAACGGCCGCTGCGCTCAGCCTTTGTGGTGAATCCCACGCTGACTCAGGACGAACTGTTCGAGGCTTTGTTTGATGAGTTGGAAATTCATGCCTCTGCGCCAACCAAGCCAGCGCGCCTGCGGGCGCTGCACGAGCTGCTGCTG
This sequence comes from Candidatus Angelobacter sp., assembly GCA_049697035.1. Taxonomy (GTDB): domain Bacteria; phylum Acidobacteriota; class Terriglobia; order Terriglobales; family Acidobacteriaceae; genus Angelobacter. Next base: position 2,996 of record JBAVUZ010000636.1, read on the forward strand.
GCGTCACACAAAAGCAACACAGCCGTGGTAGTTATCATTGATGAAGCGCACCTGATGCCGCCGGAACTGATCGAGGAAGTGCGCCTGCTGATGAACCTGGATAATTATCCCGTCAATGTCCTGCAGATCATTCTTTGCGGCCAGCCGGAACTTCTTCCGCTGTTGACCAGGCCCGAATTAGCGGCGTTGAAGCAGCGGATCTCCGTGGTCACTAAGCTCCGCGCTCTGACGCTGACTGAAACCAGGGCATACATTGCGGAACGGCTTTATGTTGCCGGATTGCGCGGGGAGAGCCCGTTTAACACATCGGCGCTGGAAGAAGTTTTTCGCCTTACGAATGGCGTTCCGCGCCTGATCAACTCGATTTGCGACCACACTCTGGGCGTTGGTTTCCGGCGGCAGCTTAAAAAGCTCGGCGCGGACGCGGTGCTTGAAGCGGCCGAGGAAATGGGCTGGGATCAGCCTGCGCCCGTAGCGACGCCGGAAAGTTTGGCAAAGACAGCTTCTTAGCAATCAAGAGCAATAACAATTTGAAATAAGTTTAGACAGGAACAAAGACGGCATGAGCAAATTCTTTAACGAAACTCGCACCGTACGAAAAACAGAATCCGTTCCGGCAACGGCGAACGTCAATATCCAGGACCTTGTCAGTTCCCTGAAGCAGCACATGGAAAGCAACGGGGCCGCAGCTTCGCATTCCGGCCAGATCGATCTTCAGCATTTGCTGCAACCTCTGGAAGAGTCGAATGAAGTTGCTTCCCGGGTTGCTGCTGTGCGGCTGGAAAATTGCCGCAGCATCAAGCTGCCGCGCACGGAAGAGCGGTCCTTTCTGGTGTCGCAATACAATCCCGCGATGCAAGCAGCCGTGGAAGCCTACCGCACGCTCCGTACCCGCCTGGTAAAACAGCAAACCCGGACCGGCGCGCGATCGCTGGTCATAACCAGCTCCGCGCAGGGTGAAGGCAAGACCTTAACGATCTTCAATCTAGCCATCTGCTATGCCAAGATCGAAAACTGGCCCGTGCTGGTGGTGGACGCCGACCTGCGCACGCGCGGACTTTCCATTTTGGCGGGCGATCCGGAATCACCCGGACTGGCTGAGGTCCTGGAAAGAGACTGCTCTTATCAATCCGCCATACTCCGGACTGACATTCCCGGGCTCCACATTTTGCCGGCCGGCGAAACCAGCGCCTCGCCTTCTGAGCTGTTTTCCGGCCAGCGCTGGAAAGAGTTCATGGGCTGGGCATCCGAATCCTTCCGCCTGATCCTGGTGGACTCGCCTCCGGCGTTGAACCTTGCTGATTTTGAATTGATCGCTTCGTCATGCGAGAGTGTGATGGTGGTGGCGCGTGCCCGCAAGACACCCCGTGAGTCATTGGCCAAAGTGTTGGCCCAGGTAGATCCACGCAAAATTACGGGAGTGGTTTTCAATGCTGCTGAAGAAACACCGGAAAACGGATACTACAGGTACACGGCAAAAGCAGGGGTTTAGTTAAAAATGAAAAACCATTAGACATAACAAAAGCCCTCCTTGCGAAGGGCTTTGTTTTTTCCAAAGGACCAGCGGGAACCAATAGCGCTGTTCCTTGAGATATCTAGCGGGTCCGGGAGGCAGCGCGCCGGCGGCGCAGGACGGTTGCTCCAGAAATCAGGAGTGATCCCAAAACAATCAGCCATGCGGACTCAGGAAATGATTCAAAATGCTGTACGCGATCAGCAATCGCATTGTGGAATTCAAGGGCTCCCGAAAATAAACTTCCTGAGAGCAGAAATAATAAAATTCCGATAATAGAGTAGGTAAACTTTTTCACCATGGTTCGATCCGCCCATCTGTTAATTCGTCATACAAAAGCGACAGTGCGCGCCCCGGAAGGCAACATTATCGCGCACTGTTTTGGCTTTCATGATCTGCCATGGATATGTGCACGGCCATTGCCAAAGCCATCCACACAAAATCAAGGAGATATGAGGCAAACTTTGAGTTAATGTGCAAAAGCTTGCAGCTGGATGTCACAATTCATGGCATAACAGAACAAAGAGAGAGCCACGCAAATCAGGCCTCTTAAACTCTTAAGTCGCTGAAAAGGCGAGAAGAACTTAATCTTGGGAAGAGAACAGAGTCTTGCTGCCGCTAATGCTTTGTGGCTTATAAATTGCACTCTTTAGCCCTTAAAGCATTGTGCCGCCGTATTGCGTCTGCTGGGTTCACATGAAAGGTATGCAACAATTTTCAACTCGAGTCTTAGACTCTTCAGGTTCTTTGGGCACCGAATCCTCGTCTCAAGACGTTGCTATCGGTCACGCCAAGGCGCGGCCGCATGTGCTCTTCCTAATCGACCATTTAATGGCCTTAGGCGGTGGAGAAACCAACCTGCTGAAAGTGGTCCAGTTGATGCCCCCAGAGCTGGTTCGCTGCTCGATTGCAACCTTTCGTATCAAACCGGAAATCCGCCAGAGCATCTCTGTTCCCGTTTATGTCTTTCCCTGGAAACGCTTTTTTCATCTGGATGCCTGGAAAGCAGTCATCGCACTGCGCAAACTGATCCGGACGGAAAAGGTAGATATTGTTCAAACGTATTTTGAGACTTCGAATTTATGGGGCGGACTTGTGGCCAAGCTTAGCGGCGCGTTGCTGCTATCTTCCCGCCGCGACATGGGAATACTTCGGAAAGCCAGGTATGCGCTGGCTTATCGGCTGGTAAACCGGCTCTCCGACCGTGTGCTTGCCGTTTCAGAAGAAGTGAAGAGATTCTGTGTTGACGCTGACCGGATAGATCCGAAAAAAGTTTCAGTTATTTATAACGGAGTTGATTTTAAGCAGATTGCCGCTGAAAATTCAGACGACAATCCCTTTGCAGACGCCGATTGGGCAGGCGCCTCTCATATCATCTCTTGCCTGGCCAACATCCGCAGAGTGAAAGGCATAGACATACTGATACGGACGGCAGAACGCGTCTGCCGAGAACTCCCCAATGCGGTCTTCGTGATTGCCGGCAGCCTGTACGAACGGGACTACGCCGAAGAAGTGCAGGCAATGATCCGGTCGCTGGGCCTGGAGAAAAACGTAAAGCTGCTGGACTTTGTTGGCGATCCTGTTCCGCTGCTCAAGATGAGTGACGCATTCTGTCTCCTGTCCCGCAGTGAAGGTTTCTGCAATGCGCTGCTTGAAGCGATGGCATGCGGCGTTCCTTCCGTAGTCACGCGCGTGGGCGGCAATCCTGAAGCAATCACCGATGGCGAAAACGGTTTTCTGGTTCCTGTTGAGGACGATGCCGCCGCTGCCGAAAAACTGCTCACACTACTCGAGCATCCTGACCGGGCCGCGCAAATCGGACAGAACGGGCGCACCTCCGTGGAAACGCGATTCAGCGCCGACGTGATGATCCATAAATTGATTGGTGTTTATCGCGATCTGCTGGCGGAGAGAGATCAGAAGCGCTAGCTTCCGCTGGTCCAATTTTCTGCAAAAACTTTTCTCAGGAAGATTTTTCCATGGACTTCTTTTCGGTTGGCTCCCATGCCTTGCCTGAAGTTTCAGTACCTCTTTGAAATTTTTTCAAACGGTTTGAAAGCATCTGTAACAGCAAACCTTTGGCTGCGCTCCAGACCACTGCATAATCAAAGATCGTCGGAGAAAAATTGCCATTAGAGTCAACCAGGTGATATTCACATACATTGACCCGCGGAATCAGGAAGGGATCGCAATCGCGCGTCCAGACGCCAGGTTCCTGATCCAGGAAAGCAAACTTGTATCCAGCCTGCGCCACTAGCTCGCGCACCTGCTCGGAGCAGTTCCCATTGGGATAGGAAAACAGGTGGCACGAACCGCCTAGCTTTTGTTGAATGGCTTTGCGAGACGAGACGATCTCCTGCTCCGCCTCAGCAATGGGAACCGTGGTGAGAATCTCATGCGTGCTGGTGTGCGACCCAAACGTCACGCCGCGGGCGTGAAGTTCAGCGATCTGCTCCCAGGTCATTGTTTTATCCACGGTGGCAGAAGACTCAAGAAGGCCGCCAGAGCCCAGCATCTGGCTGATGCGGCTTTCCCGTTCCATGGTTGGCAGCGCTTTGAGTGCTTCAATAGCCCTTCCAATGGAGGCAGCGCGTCGAGAGCCATGGCCCGAGGAAATGCGATCAAGAGCGGCAGCGGTCCGTTCCGGCCAGAACGGAAGCGCCGTACCAGTTTTCTCCGGCACAATGAAAATCACAAAGGGAACATGGTACTGGGAGGCAATTGGATAAGCCGTCTCTGCATTGTCCGCCCATCCATCGTCGAACGTAACAGCCAACTTCAGCTTGCCGGTGGACTTCCAATCGGGCTCCTGCACCAGATTGGCAAATTCATAACGGTGGGATGCATGGTTTAGAAAAGCGGCAAACGTCCGATCACGGACAATCATTCCGCCCAGCGAAGCGGTCTGTTCCAGCTCTGAGTCAGTCAAGACACGATGGAATGTGAGAACGATGGCGCCGCGCCGCTGCACCCACTTTCGCACCAGCGCCAACATGCCCGATGCGCGCAGCAAGCCAGCCCAGAGTGCTTTTCCGTGGGCCCTCAACGCCGATCTGCTAAACGGGCTTGCCATGTGTGTCCTTGCGTTCAAATCACGCGTAACCCTCGCCGCCGAAATTCACGCGCTTCTTCGCGACGGGGAAAGGTAAAGTAACTTCCCTGCGCATGGTCCATCTGCGTTGCTACTGCTGAGTTTGACTGCAGACTACGTACAACCTTGGCCATGCAGTGCGCGCCATGGCGCTTGCTCCGCCGTATGAGGTCATGCAGCGACTCGCCGGGAGTCACCGGCAAAGATTCCTGCAAGAGTGCATCGCCTTCATCCACCTTGGCTGCCATGTAGTGAATTGTCACGCCCAGCTGCTGCTCGCCATGATAAAGCTGCCAAAACGTAGGCATCATACCTTTATATCGGGGCAAAGGAGCATGATGAATGTTGATGCAGCCGCGCGGCGGAATTCCCAGAAGCTTTTCCTTCAATATGTATGGGCAGGCAACGGAAATCAAAAGATCGGGCGACCGCTGCTGTAGCGCATCTGTAAATTCCGGCTTGTTCGGATTGTCCACATGCTCATAAGGGATGCCATAGGCATGGGCAAGCTGGGCGATGGAATAGAACTTCTGCGACGACCGGTTTTTCGGCAAAAATGAAAACAGCTTGGCCTTTGCTGCTTGCAGCAGAAGTTTGCCCAATCCGGTCACGCCGTAAAGCCACTTGAGTTCCTGTAAAAGCTGCACTCTGGAGCGCTTGCCCATGGCCCGGCAGCAGGAGATCCGCGTGATCTCAAACTCTGCGGCGTAGTGCCGTAAAAATTCCTCGAAGAATGGCAGGACATACAGCGAATCTTCCTGGGTTAGAAATTCAATTTTCATCTACGGGCCCTCACAGTCTGCCAGGTCACATATTTGCGCCCGCGGCAGATTTCCAACATGCTGACCAACGCCGCCGCGTTGAGCGTACAGAAAAAAAGCGGAATGCCCAGAGGCTTCCACTGGCGATGCAGCGGCAGAAGTATGTTCAGGAGCGCCGCAGCATAAAAAAACAATTGCGCAGCCAAGGTGAATCGATAAAACGAAGAGTCGAGCAGCAAGCTATTCGCTACGAGCAAGGCGATCAGGAAGAGCGGCACCATCCAGCGCATGATTTTGTGTGACCAGAGCTGGAATGCCGGCCAGGCAAACTTCCATGGCTTGAGCAGGTCAGCAACGCTCAGCAGCCCGCGCATGGCCCGGGTCACAACGCGAACGCGCATGGAAAACTCTTCACTGGTGGATTGTGTTGTTTCTTCATAGGCCAGCGCACGGTCTTCAAACACCACACGATAGCCCTTCCTGATGGCCTGCAACGGCTGGACCAGGTCGCTGATGATATCGGCCGACAACTCTGTATATGCCGCTTTACGGACGGAGTAAATGCAGCCGCAGCAGCCTGTGATGGTGCGAATGCCCGACTGCAATTTCTTGATCAGGTTTTCATAATTCCAGAAAGCCACGCTGCCCAGGCCGGTGGGAGATTGCTGACCCGGATCAAAATATTGGTACCTACCGCTGACGGCGCCGACCGAAGGATCATCATAATTGCACGCCAGATATAACAAAGCTTTTGGATGATAGATGGCCGTGGCATCAGAAAAGATGATGACCTCGCCTGTGGCTTCTTTCACGCCGACGTTCTGCGCAAAAGTTTTTCCGCGACGCTCCGGCATTCTGACCAGGCGTACGCGGCTATCCGGAAACGTTTTTACGATCTCGTCCGTGCGGTCCGTGGAGCAATCTGATAGCACCAGCACTTCAATCTTGTCGGCAGCATATTCCAGCGCCAGTGTTTGCTCGATTTTGCGTTCGATGGCCTCTTCTTCGTTATAGGCGGCGATAAGGACTGAGATTCGCGGAGTAAAACCAACATTGGGACGAGGGCGGCGCATAAATAGGCCAATCACAGCCAGAAAAAGCGGGTAGCCAGCGTAGACATAAAACAACAAGAATGCGGCCAGCCAGAATGCTATCATGGCTCCCCTCGCTACCCCCACTCCGAATTGGCTTATCACAAACGCTACCATTACTCTCCTATCGAATGCAGACCACGTCAGCCTTGCTGCTCTGTGCGTCTCCAATTTGAATCATTGTCTTCGGCTTCGTCTCGCCCATGGCGGAATTCAGCACAGACTCCGGCGACTGCTTATCAAAGTACATGCGCTGCCAGACTTCAATCATCAGGAGCGCCCAGATTTTCAGCGCATTGTCCCGGCGATTTTCGGCGTGGTCGCGCAAGAGTTTCTGTACCGCGTCAGGACGGAACAAGCCGCGGCGCTCGATTGCCGCGGACGAAAGAAATTCCCTGATCACGGGCTGGAGTTCGCCATTGATCCACTGCGGTAGCGGCGGGTTGAAGCCCATCTTTTTCTTTGTGAGCACCTCGCGCGGCAAGATGCCACGCATCGCCTGCCGGGTGATCCACTTGGTGGTCATGTTACGGACCTTCATGCGTTGCGGCACCTGCATGGCAAACTCAAGAAGCCGGTAGTCAGTAAATGGCGCCCGTACTTCGAGCGAATTAGCCATGGACATGCGATCGGCATATTCCAGGCAGTTGCAGCAGAGAAACGACGCCGCATCCACATAGCCGAGCCGGCTCATGGGATCCAGTTTGGCGCCGCGACGGAAGAACTGGCGCAGGAAATCTCCTGAGTTGCGGCCGCCGACTGACGCCGAGAAATCAGGTGTGTATAGTTCCTGTTTCTCACGCTCAGAGAAATATCCAACCCAGTCAATGTACATGTCTTCTTCCACCTGCCAGGCGGATTGCGCAAACTCGCGCACCCGGCGAAAGGCGTGGCGTCCGTCGGTGGCGTCATTCATGAACCCGGACAATCGTGACACTAAACCTTTCGTCAGAAACTGGGGCAACTGGCGGTAGCGCCGGGCCATGGCAGCACCGGCATAGCGCACGTAGCCGCCAAAGAGTTCGTCGCCGCCATCACCAGAAATGGCAACTGTTACGTGCTTCCGCATCTGTTTGGTGATGATGTATTCAAGAATTGCCGTGGGATTGCCAAACGGCTCATCGAAGTGGCGCACCACGTCAGTCATGTAGGCGGCACAGGCCTCGTCCGCCTGCAGAATGTGGTGCTCCGTTTTGAATCTTTCGGCGACGAGTTTTGCAATCGGCTGCTCGTCATAAAACTTGCTGGCCTTAAATCCGATGGTAAAGGTTTTGACCTGATCCGGACTGTTCTTGGCGGCGAAAGCGGTAATCGCGCTGGAATCAAGCCCACCGCTCAGGAAGAGCCCCAGAGGCACGTCACTGATCAAGCGCAGCTTGACGGATTCTTCCATCAATTCGCGCGCGCGATCGATCATCTCCGCTTCCGACATCTGCAAAGGCGTGCCGGCCGTTTCGGCGGCGTCCCAATATTTCCATTCACGCCGTTGTACGTCGCCCTCTGAGTTGACCACGATCTCCATGGCCGAACCGGGCGCCAATTTCCGCACATGCTTGAACGCCGTAGAGGGATATGGGAAATATAAATATGTGAGATAGTCATGCATGGCCACCGGATCGAGTTCCGCAGGCACGCCGGCCTGAAGTATGGCTTTGATCTCTGAGGCAAAAACAAACTTGCGGCCGGCGTCGTTATGGGAATAGAACAGCGGCTTCTTGCCAAGATGGTCGGTGGCCAGCAGCATGCGGCGATGGCGATTGTCCCATATGGCGAAGGCAAACATGCCTCGCAGCTTCTTCACCACTTCAGTTCCCCACTCCTCATAGCCGTGGATGATGACTTCAGTATCGGTATGGGAGCGGAAGGTATGTCCAGCAGAAGCCAGTTGCGTACGCAACTCCTGGAAGTTATAAATTTCGCCATTGAAGGTGATCCATATGGATTCATCTTCATTGCACATGGGCTGATGCCCAGCTGAGGAAAGATCGATAATGGACAGCCTGCGGTGCTGTAAGCTTACCCATATGGAGCCATTGGACAACGTGAAATATTTAAGCCCCGCATCGTCCGGGCCGCGATGATGTAGTTCCAGTCCGCATTTCTCGTCCGCTGGTGAGCTGCCGATTTGTCCAAAGATTCCACACATATATTGAATGTCCCTTATACCAGCGCCGGCGCTTCATCGCGTACCCACGGCAAAGGCTCCGGCGGAGCATCCGCGGCGATGGCAGCAGGCTCTTCCTTGCGCTCGCTTTCAATCATCTGCCCACGTACAACACACGCCAGCATGACCCAGAGAAAACCATTTACCTCCACATACAGCCAGCGGTCACCAAAGAAATTTACGACGAAGACGCAGGCCATCAAAAGAGAGAAACCCAGCCCAATCGACTGAAGAAATGGGTCCTGAGCGGTCCTGTATAACCTGACTCCCAGGCGCGTCATTTTGCCTAGCAGAAAGAGGAAAAGCATGAGTCCCAGGACACCCGTTTCCACCAGCACTTTCAGGAAGTAATTGTGTGTGTCTGTATAAATGCCCACTCGATGTTGCCATTCATAGGTGTCAAAACCGGCGCCAAGAGCGGGATTCTGACGAAACAGATTCATGGCGTCATCCCAGAGCACGACGCGGTCCTGCGCTGAAGTATCAAGCTGTTGGTCATTCTTGTCATAGGTCATGAGGACGCGTTCCTGGACAGAGATTGGCACAAAACTCTGCCAGCTGAGCAGGAAAACAGCGAGCGCGAGCAGCACCCAGCGCTGCCGGACTAACCCCAGAAAGAGCAAACCGACGAGAATTCCCACATACGCTTCGCGAGAGTAAGAAAACAGCAGGCAATAGGCGCTGAAAGCAAATAATCCCCAGAGGGCTAACTTGAGAGATTTGCGCTTCTGCAAGGCGCTGAGCCCCAGTACAAATAACATGAATTCGGCTTCAAATGTGGCCACACCATTCACGCCGGCATAGCCAAGGGCGCCGCCATCACGCACTTCATAAGAGAAGTGCGATGTGTCGCGATCGCTCATGGTGCCGTAATAGTTTTTGTTCACGACCAGCACGGAAAGGCACATGAGCACGACGATAATTTTGATCTGCTTTACATCCTTGATCACGCTCACGGTCACTGCAAAGATGATGAACATGACCATGTAATTCTTCCAGTTGGAGAAACGCGGATCGCTGATGGAGAGAGGCATTGCTGAATTGAGAAAGAATGCGCCACGCCAGAGCTGGACGTAGCAGAAGACACCGAAGATGATGAGGAATTTGTTGAGGGGCGTTTTAGCGAAGCGAAATCCGCCTTTAAAGACCGCACCCAGCACGACGCCCACCAATAGCATGTCAATGAGTTTGTTGCCGAGAGGAAAATCAAGAATGCGGTAGCGAACCGTCTGCAACGGCAACAGCGGGATCAAGAAATACAGACCGGCCTGCGGCTTCCAGAAGAGCGACAGCAAAAACGCTACGACGGCGCTGAGATAGAGGGCCAGAGGGACGTATTGTTCCAATCCAAGATGCACAGTTCAGGTCCTCTCCGTGATGGCGGGCATCGGTTCTAGACGCTGCTTGCCGGAAGAATGAATCCAGCCAGTCAATGCGGTCGAAACACTGATGAACAGCCGGCGCACGCGCAGATCGATGGCGAAGAGGATTCCGGCATACAGCACCAGGACCAGACTTCCCTTTACCACTGCACTGAGCAAAGGCGCTTCCACGGGCAATTGCGTTACCAGCCATGCGAGTGCTGAGCCGGTTGCGGCGTATTTGGCAAATGAAATGAGTTCCAGCTTGAGCGGCAGCACGCGCAAAGACTGGTAAGCAAGAAACACGACGATTCCGGCGTAGCTCACGGTGGTAGCAATGGCGGCGCCCACAAGGCCAATGCGCGGCAGCAGGATTATGTTCAGCGCCACGTTGAGAAAGCCGGCATAAAAAGTAGCAGCTGCGATCTTGGTGGCGCGCTTGTGAATCATGAGGCCGGGACGGAAATAGATAGTAACGGCGGAAAGCACCAGCCCTATCACCAGGAAGGGCAGCAGCGTGTGCGCTTGCTGAAATTTCCGGGAGGCGAGCAGGACTATCACATCGCGTGAAGTTACAATGGCCACGCATACAACTGCAACCGCAACGAAAATAAACTGGTCCAGGCTACGGGAAAGAAAATCCTGCGTGGCTTTCTTGCCTTCAGTATTCCAGACGCGCATACAGATGGGAAAGAGCGAAAGTTGCAGAGGCGCCATCATCACGTCCTGAAGATAGCTGGCGATGCCGTAGGCGGCAGCGTAAAAGCCCAGCGCCTGGGCGCCGAGGTAATGCTGGACAAAGAAGCGGTCTCCGGAGTCGAGCACGAACCATGAGATCTCAGCGGCCATTAACGGCAGCGAGAATGCAGCCGCAGTGCGCAGAAAACCAACATCGAACATGCTGGGTGAAAGCAGCTGGCGACGGCCAAGAACAGGCACATATTGCAGCAGGATGCCACCTTCAACCACAACCAGCCCAAGGAAGAAGGCGAAGACAGTTTTTTGCCAGAAGAATAATAAAGCGCAAATTACGCCAATCGTCAGCGCTTTTTGCAGAATGTCCATGCCATTGACAAGCCGTGTCTTGTGCTCCATCTGCATAAGGTTCATCTGCATGGAGCGGAGCGAGCGGATCATCACCAGGCTGCACGCCAGGATGAGCGTGCCGCCCGCGGCGGCCCCAAGGAAACGTCCCGCGCCAAGAAACAATGAGGCAACAAACAGCAGAATCAAGACGAGGGCAAGAATCGCGGTGCTGTAAAACAAGGTGGAGTAGTAGCGGCGCAGAGTGTCAGGGCTTGTGGCGGGCTCACCCTCCGGGTAATAGCGCTGAATGGAATGCTGAAAGCCGAATTTTGACACCACCGTCAAAAGGAGGACGGTGTTCATGATCAGGTTGATAACCCCGTATTCAGCAACGGAAAAGACGCGCGTGAAGATCGGGAAGGAAATGAATCCGATGAGCATGATAACCAGTCGCCCACCGAGGTAGTGGGACGAGTGGCGATAGAGTGTCTTGAGTGCGCTCATGGAAGTTCCAGTCACGAAGTTTCCTTGCCGTTCCGGACGAATCGTTTTTTCCCGCCATAGGACTGCCGCATTGTCGTTCTATCTAACGCTGGGCCTATTTACAAAATCGAGTGCAACTTTAAATACAAGCCTGCTTCAAGCACGCAGCCGATCAAAGAAATCACGACTGCAATAACGGCGAACCGTATCGAACTACGCCTGTCAGCCGCGGATTGAAGTTGAGGCACAACCGCCAGAAGCGCGACATTAGCGGGCAATATGGCTTTCAGTTCGCGTTCAAACTTAACTGTGCTATTCATCATGTCCCCGATATAAGCCAGGCCCAGTGAGGTGGCCAGAGCACCGAGAAACGCACCCAGCAACATGAGGCTGCGCTTGGGTTTGAATGGCTTTTCCGGGACCTGGGCCAGATCAAGAATGGTGAAGTGTTCGGCTTGCTGCTTCTTTTCCAGATCTGCAGCCATTCCGGCAGAAAAAGTTTTATCGAGCAGCGATTGATAATGGTCCTTGGAAACGCTGTAATTGCGATTCAATTCAGCCATTTCCTGCTCGCGAACCGGCACCGCATCCACCTTCGCTCGATAAGAACTCATCTGGCCCGTAAGGCGCTGCTGCTCCTGCGTGAGGCGTTTCGATTCACGGTCGATTATCTGCAACCGCACGCTCACTGCAGTGTTGTCCTGTGTTTCCGCTACTATCGGCGGATCCGGTGGGAGGGCTTTCAAGCGGTCTTCTACACGTTTCAATTGTGAAGCAGTGTCTATCACTTCAGGGTGGGCGCTGGTATAACGGTTTTGCAGGTCCTGGAGCTGAACGCGAAGCCGGCGACGCTCGCCTTCAAGCTTGGCGCGCTCCGTGAGAACGGGGACCGTCTTGACTTCGCCGGGGTTCGGACTTTCCAAACCACGGGAGAGCAGTGTCCGCTCAACTTCAAGACGATTGAGAGCGTCAGCATTAGCCTGGAACTGGGTCTGCAATTGCGTGAGCGCCTGCATGTTTGCCGCCTGCTGCTCCGGCATTTCACCCAGGTGACGCATCTTGAAAGCGCTCAGGCGGGCTTCCTGCTGTTCAAGATTCTGCTTTGCTTCTTTGAGCTGAGCATCAAGAAATTCCGTGGTGTCTTGAGCTTGCTGCTCGCGGTTTTTGACGTTCCATTCAATGAAGCTAGCGGCCAGCTGGTTGGCTACCTGCGCCACCTGCTGGCGCTGACGGCCTTCATATTCAATGGTAAACGCGCTCAATCCGGAAGATGATCCCTGCTTCACGGTAATCGAAATGTCCTTACGCATCAGATCGATGAGTTCCTCGCGCGAGATCTTTCCCTGCAGCTCAGGATAGAGGTGCATGTCATCGATGATCTGCTGCAAGCGCGTGGTGCTTAGGACCTGTTGCGTGATGGTTGTAAGGCGTTGGCCCGGATCGGAGTTTACCGTGGGACTCACGTATTTCTCTGAAACTTTCTGCGGGTCGACAAGAATCGTGGTGGTGGCCTTGTAGCGGTCCGGCATGAGAAGCACGATTGTGCATCCCACAAGCGAGAAAATTACGGTGCCGAGAAAAATCCAGCCGCGATAGTGCCGAACTGTGTGCCAAAAAGCCATCAGCTGGTTTGTGGTCTCATGATTTGTTGCCTGGTTCATTGTTCCTCCCTGGATCACATATGCCTTACTGATGGCCTTACCGGAAATGCAGCGGCGCCGGATACCATTCAATGCCGGCGACTGCGTAGCTCAGATTTCCACTACCCACGGTCCCACCCGTGCCGTGGTACGAACGATAACCTCCGGTGAAGCCCAGGCTGTTGGTGATCTTGTAACGCACGCGAGGCGCTACAAAGTAACCGTTATAAGCGGGCAGAATGGTGGTAATGGAATCGCCGCGCAGATAACCAGCATCCGTGATGAGAGTCAAACGGCGAAAGTCTTTGGCGAAGCCGACGGTTGCATTATCTTCCCAGCGGCTATTCAGGTTGGCCACGGTGGTAAACATGCGGTTCGCGCTGGCGTAAACCCTGCCCTTGGTGCCCAGATTCTTGACCAGGCTGGCGCTAAAATTGGCCGCTTGCGGAGAGCCGCAAGTAGCTGTGGAGAATTGCGGGCCGCCCTGCACCTCAAATGAAAGTGTGTGCGTTACACGCATGGCGATGCCCAGCCCGCCACCAACGGTATTGCAGGTGGGCCCGTTCAATACGGTTTCTCCTTCGCCGTAGCCGCGGAGATCAATGCGAGGAGTGAGAGTGCGCACATACTCCATCCTTCCTCCAACAGCATTAGCATGGGAGCCCACGGATTGCGGCGTGTTGGGATCACCCTGAATGCCGGTGTAAGTGTGAAAGGCCGTGATGCTGATCTTGTCACGGCGGCTTTTCAACCAGCCCAGGCCGATGCTGCTTTCAGTAAAAGCGACGTTGGTGGCTTGCAGCAATACTGCAGTGGACGAGGTATCCACGACCGGCGTGCTTTGCACCACCAGGAAATTTAAAGGCCCCTGCAAACGCGCGGACTGCGAGCCATAGCTGCCGCTGGTGGCAACATCCCAGTACAAGCGCTCCGTGATGGAGCCCATTCCGCTGAGATTAACAGTGTGGTAAGCCTGCGGCCCGCCGCTCTGCGTGTCATTGGGATTGACAACGGTGGAATACTGCGCAATGTAACGGCCTGTCCTGGTCGGGATAAAAAGTGCGACGTAAGGGCTGACGGATGTAGAAATCAGATCCGTACCCGTGGGGCCCAGGCCGCCGACGCTGTTGGTGTAAACGCTGTAGGCGGAAAGACCATACAACATCTGATACTTGTAATCTTTGCTCTTGAGCGAAACGGATTGCTGACCCTCAACGTACTCACCGTTGGGGATCGTCTGATCATTGCGCTGCGGCGGATACAAGCTAATCAACTGCCCAGTGCCCAACGAGACGGTGTACGCTCCGGGGCTGTTGGGATACCACGGGAGGTCAGTGGGCGTTTCCGCAGTGACATCGGCATTCTGATCAGCTGTGTCAGATGATTTGTCTTGCGCGGGCGTCTGCGCGGCAGTTGGCGGGGCCGTCTGCGTGGCAGTTGATGTGGCCGTCTGCGCGAAAGCAGATGATGCAATCATCAGCAACGCAATGCACAAAGCAGCCAGTAACAGGTCTTTGGTTTGGAAATTTTTCACGGGACCACCACCGTGTCTCCTGGATGAAGGGCAATGTTTTGATCAGTCTTTTTTCCCTGAACAACTTCGTTGTATTTAAACTTGAGCCGAGATTGGCGGCCATCTTCCGTACGCAGGACCACGATGCTGTCTTTCTTGGCAAAGGGCGTGAAGCCGCCGGCCTGCGCGATCAGCTGCAGGATTGTGGTTTGCGCGTTGAGCGAATAGGTCCCCGGCCGGGCCACCTCACCGGTGATGAAGGCACGCTTGCTGCGAATCTCAATTACCGTGACCGTGACTTGCGGATTATTGAGGAAGCCTTTCAGCTTTTCGGCGACCATGTTCTGGATCTGGATCGGCGTCATGCCACTTACTTTCACTTCATTAATCAATGGCAGTGAAATATTTCCGTCGGTCCGGACGACAGCGGTCTGGGAAACTTCCGGCTCTTTCCACACATTGACGCGGATGATGTCGGAGTCGCCGACGACATAGCCGGCGGGGACTACCTCGGCGGGCCTGGAAGTGTCGGCAGACTTGGTGACATCCGCAGCGGACGGATCAGGAGATTTAAGGTTGGCGGTCTGGGTCTGGGACACGAGGCTGCCAGCGCCGGCTACCCATGATAACGCTACGGCAAGTACGATTTGTTTCTTAAACGAAAACATGTATGTTCTCCCACTCTCCGCCGAAGCCGCTATTGCAGTCGACGGTGAAAATTGCAGTTCACTACTTGGCGCCTTTGCCCAAAAAGATGACTTTTACTGTTTCCAAAACAATGACCATGTCCAGGGAAATGGAAAGGTGCTTGATATAAAAAAGATCGAGTTCGAGCTTTCTCTTGGCGTCCTCCACGGTTGAACCGTACTGATACTTGATCTGGGCCCAACCGGTAATCCCCGGACGCACGGTGTGGCGCTGGGAGAAGAAATCCAGACTGGTTTCCAGCATCTCGCAGAAGTACGGCTGCTCAGGGCGCGGCCCCACCAGGCTCATGGTGCCGTGCAGAATATTGAAGAATTGCGGCAATTCGTCCAGGCGATACTTGCGAATGAAGGCGCCAACACGAGTGATCCGATTGTCGCCATCGGCAGCCCAACTGGGGCCACCTTTTTCCGCATCCTGCCGCATGGAGCGGAACTTGAAAATTTCAAACTGCTCGCCATTCAACCCCACACGCTTTTGCCGGAAGAGCACCGGAGCGCCGCTCTCAATCAGGATGGCGGCTGCGACCAGCGCCATGATGGGCAGAGTAAGCGTGATGGCAATCAGCGCAGCGGCAATATCCATGGCGCGCTTGGCCGCCAGCAAAAACCGGTTCTTGCGAAAGCCGTCATTGAAGATGAGCCAACTGGGGGAAAGCTTTTCCAGGGCGATGCGTCCGCTGATATTTTCAAAAACTGTGTGCGCGTCTTCAACTGTTACACCGGCAAACTTGAGCCGCAAAAGCTCCCGATACGGCATACGGCCACGCTGTTCCTTGAGTGAAAGCACCACACGATCAATATTCTTTTCGCGCACCATGGTTTCCAATTCACTCAGGCCGCCGATGATCCCGGGATTGACCAGCGACATGCCGATGTTTTCACCTTTTTCATCCAGAAAGCCCAGTACCTTGAGGTTGAGATCGGGGCGAGAACAAATTTCCCGGGTAAGGGCAATGCCGGTGGAACCGGTACCGACAATCAACACCCGTTCAGGACTGCGAAGAAAGAAGAAACCTTTGGATTCAAGCAGCAGACGCCATCCGAAGATCAAGGTCATGATGGTGGGGATCGCAAATGCCGCAATACCCCGGCCCAAACTGACGCCGGGAGCGATGTAATAGATCATCGCCAGACCTATGCACGCTACCCCAAGGGCCTGCAACAGACCGATCAACAAACGCGAGCGCGACTTCATGACTTCAACGTCATAAAGGTCGTTGTAATACAGGGCAAATTCGCACATGAGAACGACGATCAGAAAACGAACAACGGGATTCCCACCGGCGTATTCCCATCGAGACGAGGCAAAACGCATGGCTGTGGCCAGCGCAAGCCCTAAGACGATCAGCAGGCTTTCACTCAGCAGCAGCACCAGCGTCTTGGTAGGGATCTTTTGTCCGCCTATTTTAAGCATTGCTCACCTTGGCAATCGGCAGGACATTCTCGAGATTTTTCGCGGCAGCTTCAGGCTCCAGATCGCCGTGGGAGACGGGCGCACCGGTTTCCGCGGACATGCTTTTTACGTTGGCCGTGCGATTGGGCGACAGACCGGCGTCGCGAATCTTATAAAGGAGCGCGCGATAGCTGATCTTGAGGGCTTCAGCGGCGCGGCGGCGATTCCAGTGATGGGCCTGCAATACCTTGAGAATGATTTCTTTTTCAAGCCGGTGCACGGCCTGGCTGGTGATCTTTTTGAGCGGTACCGGGCCTTCCATGGGAATTTCAAAGTCGAAGTTGGTGGGCGCGGGCTCAGCCAGATCAGTGCTGATGCAGGCTTCCGTCCCCAGGATCACATAGCGCTTGATAAGGTTTTCCAGCTGGCGGATGTTTCCCGGCCAGTGGTACGCCTGCAAGAGCCGCATGAGAGAAGCCGACAGCGGAAGTGCACGCCGGTTATACATCATGTTGAAATGAGCGAGGAAATAGTCGACCAGTTCAGGAATGTCGGCGCTGCGTTCCCGCAGCGAAGGCAGCGTAATGTTTACCACATTAATGCGGTAGAAAAGATCTTCACGGAAGTTGCCGGCGGCAATTTCACGCTTCAGGTCACGGTTGGTGGCGCAGATTACGCGCGCTTCAGACCGCGTATCCTCTTCCGCGCCGATGCGGCTGAATTTCCCGTCCTGCAAAACCTGCAAGAGCTTGGACTGAAGGCCCAGGCTGAGTTCGCCAATTTCATCGAGAAAGAGCGTGCCGCCATCGGCCAGCGCTATCAAGCCGGGTTTGGCGGTAACCGCCCCGGTAAATGCGCCTTTTTCATAGCCAAAAAGCTCGCTTTCCAGCAGCGCGTCCGGAATGGCGGGGCAGTTCACCTTTACATACGGCCCCTTGGCCACCGGCGAGCCCAAGTGAATTAATTTGGCGATGATCTCTTTACCGCTGCCACTGGGCCCTTGAATAAGCACAGGCACGTCCGCCGACGCGATCATGTCGAGATCGCGTTGGACCTTTTTCATAGCGTCCGATGTGCCGAAGATTACGGAGTGGGGAGGGACGTCAAAATTGTGCTCTACCGTATGTTTCATTCTTGCTCCGTCCTGCTAGGAAGCGCGTTTCAGTTTGCTGAATCTGTACCCAATATGTGCATGTTCAGAGCCAAAGCTGCGGGTAGGACATGACCGGGGGGACAAGGGAGAGCAAGCTGGTGTATATGGCTATTTGTCTTAAAACAAAGCAGTTACAGATGAATTGGGCTGACAGTTATGGGGATCGAGGTTACCTGGAAGGGCAGCGGAGGATAAGAAAAAGAGGAAAATGTTTTCACACAGGGAACATGGGTTTCCCACTGGGGGAGTCAGCGGAGAGCGACAATTCTAAGGTTTCGCTTAAAGCTAAGATATTGTGCCGAACCGCTGATGGGGCATCATTTCAACGCGGGTGGGCGTATCCGGATGCGACTTGCATCACTGACTTCGTTGCCTGGATGCACGATGACCTCATCGTCTTCACGCAATCCATCCAGGACTTCGGCCTCCAGATCACTTCGGTGCCCGATCTTTACGGTGCGCCGGCTGGCGCGATCTTTTCCGGCGATAAAGACATTCCAATCATCGCCTCGGCGAAACAGGGCGCTGAGCGGTACTTTGAGGACGCTCGGGCTCTGCCATGTAATAACGCGGACTTCGACGCGATAGGCATCGCCCAGTTGTTCAGGAGCGGAAAGGAAATCCAGTACCACGTAGACACGCTGCTCTTCAACCCCGAGAGCGGAGATCTTTGTAAACGCTGAAGGCTCTACCAAACGAACTTTGGCAGGGATAGGATTGCCGTTGCCCCATTCTTCAATCAACGCAGGCATTCCAGAGCTGATCTTGACCGCGTCGGTGGTCAGATAATCAGCAATGATTTCGAGCCGGGGAGTGTATCCAATAGAAACCACCGGAGCGCCGGGTGCAACCACGCGTTCGCTTTGTTCAATCAGGCGGAGCACGCGTCCCCGGACTGGCGAACGGAGGTAAACCGGCTTGATCCCGGCTGGGTCTTGTGCCACGGCCAGCAAGGCCGCCCTGGCTTCTTCCACCTGAAAAGATGCTGCCTTCGATTTATAGAGCGCGGCATCGAGTTCTTTGGAGGCCGTTTTCGCCGTGGTCTGGGCTTTCTCCAGAGCATCCCGCGCGATTATGCCCTGAGCGGCGAGTTTGGTGGCTCTCTCCAGATCGGTGTTAGCCTGCGCATTGTCTGCTTCAGCACGCTGCAATCTGGCCGTCGCCTCGCGTTCAAGTTCTTGCGCCGTCTGCAGCCGTGCTTCCAGGGCCGCGCGCTGCTGCGGCTCCAGGGGAACAGGGTCAATAGTCGCTACGATCTCGCCGGCTTTCACCGGATCGCCGGCATGGATTTCTATTCTTTTCAATCTGCCGGCAACGGGCGAGGCAAGCACAAAGCTATCATGCATGCGGGTCTTGCCTTCCTGCTCCAGTGTTTCCTGCAAGGGGCCGCGCCGGACGGTCGCAACATCCACATCCAGCGCCGAAGGCCTGAAGGCGAGTGCCAGGAGCACAGCGATTCCGGCCAATGCAGCCACCAGGACGAGCTTGCGCATGTTTTTCTTCATGAGACGGCTACTCTCTCGATTTCAGGACCGCGATCAGATCCAAACGGTCCAATTTTCTCCGCACCAGCAGCGCCGAGAAAAAAGCAGATGAGACAACAATGATGAATGACCATGCGTACGTGGTCGCTTTGATCCACAGCGGCAGGCGGTACAGCTCCGTTTGCAGGTTCCGTGCCAGCAGCGCGCAGGCGGCATAGCCAAGCAGGAACCCAAAAGGGATGGCCATGAGCGTCAATGCGGCCTGTTCACCCAGCAGGAGAACGGAAATTTCACGGCGCGTAAAACCGAGGATCCTCAGACTGGCCAGTTCATTGGCGCGCTCAGAAAGAGCAATGCGAGCTCCGTTGTAGATCATTCCGATTGCGATGATTGAAGCGAAAATAATCAGCGTAGTCAGGGAGAGCGCCAGGCTGCGGTTGATGGTTTCATTAAAACTATCGAGCGCGGCCTGCCGGATTGCGACTGCACCAACGCCTGGCGTGCGCTTTAAGAGCGTGTAGAGTTCGGATTCTCTCTTGCCATCAACCTGGAGAAACGATCCGGAAATCGTGCTGCCTTCCTGCATGAGCTGGTTGAGCGCATCGCGTTGCATGTAAGCGGAGAGGCCCAGCATCTCATCGGCAAGGCCGGCGACCACCAACTGCCGAATGGGACGCTTTCCTTCCAGCACCTCGACGGTAATCATCTGACCGGGTTTCACTCCCAGAAGGTCCGCCAGCTTTGAGGTGAGCAGGATTCCTTTTTCCGGCACGAGAACGTCGTTCAGCTTTACATCGAGCACGCGGCGCAGTTCATGTTCTTTTTCCAGACCCAGGATGAGAGCACGGTGCGTGTGATGCTCAAAACGCAGACGCGCTGCAACAGCACGGAAAGGCTCAGAAACCATCACGCCGGGAAGACGCGCCAGATCGAATCGCACGGCGCTGCCACGAGGTTCGTTCAAGATAACCATTACGTCTTCGCGCTGAACGGTGCGGAACTGGATCTCAATCATGCGACTCATGGAATTAAACAAGCCAAAGTCAATGACCAGGATCGCTACCGAGCAGCAGATGGCAAATACGGAGAGCATGGCCCTTACCGGCCTGCGCTCCAGATTACGGATGATCATGCGCACTGCCGGAGAGAGTCCGCGGAAGACTCGAAGCCTTTCCAGCAAGCCCAGACGATAACGCGCCGGAGGCTCAGGACGCATGGCTTCCGCGGGAGGCAGCGATACGGCCATACGCACGGAGTCGATGGCGCCCAGCGTTGCGCCCGCAAGCGTGATGAGCGCGGCCTGAATGATAATGACGGGGCCGATCCTGAACTGAAGAACGGGAAAGCGATAGAAGTCGGCATAAACCGCCGTCAACTTAGCGCCAAAGTACCAGCCCACGCCGACGCCGAGCGCTATCCCGCCTAATACTGAAATGAATGCCAGCTCAAGATAGTGAAGGCCGACTTCCAGATTGGAATAGCCGAATGCCTTGATAATGGCAACCTGCATTCGTTGCGTTTTTACCAGACGCGAAAGGACAATGTGGACCAGCAGGGCCGCGACACCAAGGAAGATTGCCGGGATAAT
>JBAVUZ010000637.1:0-10137 GCA_049697035.1 Candidatus Angelobacter sp.
TCGGTGTTTCAAGGTTTTGGTTCAGGTATAAGCCTGGTATCCATCGTCCCGTCCGGGCACAATCAATTCATCCAGCTTCAGGAACTCCTGCACCACTTCTTCCGGTGCGCGCTCCATTTCATGCACCGATCCCACAAAAATAGCGCGCCCCTCATGCAGAAACACGATGCGGTCCGCCAGTTTTTTGGCCAGGCGCATGTCATGCGTTACCACAATGCTGGTGAGCTTGAGCTGCTGCTTCAGTTTCTGGATGAGGTCGCCAAGGAGCTGTGCCATGAGAGGATCGACCATGGTGGTGGGCTCGTCGTAAAGAATGCATTCCGGCTGCGCGGAAAGCGCGCGGGCAATAGCGACGCTGCGCTTCATGCCGGTGGAAAGATCGGAGGGAAGGAGATCGCGCATGGCTTTCACGCCCACCATGTCCAGCAGGCCGTCAACAATCTGGTAAATCTGCTGTTCATCCAGATCATGGCGCTCGCGGAGCGGGAAGGCGACGTTTTCACCCACGCTGAGTGAATCGAACAGAGCGCCGTTCTGAAAAACCATCGTGACTTTTTTGCGGATGCGTTCGAGATGCGCTTCCGTGGCTTCAGTGATGTCCTCAAAGGCAACGATCACGCGGCCTGAGTCCGGCTTGAGAAAACCCATGATGTGATGGAGTGAAACCGACTTACCTACGCCGCTGCGGCCCAGAATGCATAGCGTTTCGCCGGGGAAGACCTGAAAGCTGACGTCCTCCAGGACATGGTTATCACCGAACGCCTTATAAACGTGCTGGAACTCGACGTAGGGTTTCTGTTCCGAATTTTCAGGAGGATGGCTCATGTGTCCTGACCGGAGAAGCGGCGCCGCGCGCGGGCCAGGTCCTCAGGCGTGTTTAGATTTTCAAACATATCGGCGGCGAAGGCAAACTGGCGCAGCTCAGCTTCTTTGATGACGAGTGTCCGGTCTTTAGGAAACAGGGGCACGATCTTGTAATTGCCTTGCCGTAGCGCCTGCTCCGCGATGGGACGGAAGTCGAGCGAGTACACGGTACACAGCGGCTGCGTATAGTCGTCAATCTCCGGCGTGGTGACGATAGCGTTGGATTCGATGGCCCTGTCCGCGAGGTAGGAGAGAAATTCCGGCTCGAGAAAAGGTGTATCCACGGCGATGATGAGGTTGAACGGTGTTTGCGAATTCGAAAGCGCCGCATGGATTCCGCCCAGCGGGCCGCATCCGGGAAAGATGTCTTCATAGACCGGCCCTATAGAGCCGTATAGCTCTTGTTTGCCGAGGATGGCAACCTCACGGCAGACTTCGCGCAAGGCCACCAAGGCGTGCTGCAACAGCGTAAGGCCGTTCAGCGTGACAGAAGCTTTGTCCTGGCCCATACGCGTGCTCTTGCCGCCTGCAAGGACAAAACCGGAGAGCTGGGAATGGGGCATCGCGATCATTCTAGCTTGCGGTTGCTGGAAATAAAAAAACCAGGGACACGAAGCGCACAAAAGAATCCGTCATCCTTTGTGCCCTTGAGGTCCCTGGTGGCGTGCACTTGCCTCGACGGGAAGCTATTGCACGGTAACGGTTCTGGCCGCTTTGTAAACGTTGCCTTTGCTGTCCCAGGCCTGGAAGACAAGGGAGTGGGTTGCCTTGGACATGCTTACGGTAGCTGCAATCTTGCTGGTGGAAGCGGAGGCGACGCTTAAGTTATCAACGTAAATCCTCATGAAGGTAATTGGGTTGGGTGCCGTTGCGCTCGCCGCCAGGTTCACGCTTGGCCCCGTGACTGTGCTGCTGGTTGGCGAAGCAATCTGGACGACGGGTACGGTGGTGGGGGGTACAGTTCCGCCGTTGTTTTTGAAGAATTCACGCATGTCTGGCGCGGTGTTGGCAGCAGCAGGGAAGTTTGCCGTGGTGCCCATGGCTTCCAGGATCGTGCGCAGAACGCTTTGATGATGATAAGTAGTGGTCGATTTGTAGCCAGCTTTCACCTGGGGGCCGATCATGGCGACCACGATGTGTCCGCCACATCCGGTCAACACTGTGGCACTGCAGCGATTGTCGGTGCTCAGGTCGGCTTCATCTGCCCAGATGATGAGCACGCCGTCGCCGCCCGGCTGGAATGGCGCGGAGGCAAGCAGCGGGCCAATAGTGTTCTTAAGAAACTGATCGGCGGCCCACAAGCAGGCGCTCAGACCGGAGGGGCAATTATGCATGTCATTGTTGCCGTCCGGGGTGATAAAGGCAAAGTTCGGTAGCGTGCCGTTGGCAATGTCTTTGGCCAGTTGCGTGGTGGAATCATGGTTCTTGATCAGGCTGCTGTTGGCCATGTCAGTGTAATACGGGAGCGGAGCGTGCCGCTTCATGTACGCGCCTGAATAAAGCCCAGTATAGCCGGCATACGGCAGAGATTGCGCGTAAGACTTAAATGTCATGCCGTTGGTCAGCAGGTGGCGCTCAATGTTGTCCACGTTGAAAACCGACAAAGTGTCGTTATTGTGCGTGATGTACTGGCCGGAGGTCACAACCAGGTAATTTTCGAGCGATCCGTGCATGTTGGAGTAAAACTGAGTCGCCAACCCACCCTTATTGATCAAGCTGTTCAAATAGGGCATGGAGGCGCTGCCAACGATGTGTTCATAACTGCGGTTTTCTTCCGCCACAATGTACACGTGTTTCGAGCGGGGAACTTGAGCAAACGCGGACACGCAGATAAACAGCGCCAGCGCCATGGACATCTTTCCTGCGATGGTTGTGAGTTTTGTTCGGTTCATCATGCGCAGCACTATGCGGGAAACGAGCGCGGCAAGAAATCGGTGAGGACGCTTAGGGCCCGTGAGAGCCTTACCCGACACAAAACCAAGCAGAGTAGCTGGATTCAGAGGGATTCCACAGCTTAAGACGTTCTAATCAAAGAGAGATAACGGGATGAAACGCATAGTATTAGGAGGAACTAAGGCGCACAATAATTTTGGCCTGAGTCAGAGAGGAAACTAAGGCAGAGACTCTGGATTTACCAAAGCAGAGACTCTGGTTGCGACAGAGAACCTTAAGCAGGCCCTAGTGCGATTTTTGCGCCGTGAGCTCGGTTAGTGGATCTCAAGGCCCATGATCCGGCCCGCGCCATCCAGTTCCAGAGTTCCTTTGCCCTGCAGGACAGAGTCTCCGTTCATGCCGGGGACGGTGATAAAGACCCTCTCTTCGATCAGCGTGGCGGAGTGCGTGCGATTGAGGTATTCCAGTGACCTGCGGCTTCGGCAAGGCTCAGGCAGGCTAAAAGCCACGTCGGCAAGTTCGCCGGTTTCCGTGACGGAAATGGCAACTTCCACGGAATGGCTGCCTTCAACCTCGCGGTCATCATCAGTAGGATCGAGCGTTGGCTTAAAAGAGACGTAAAAGTGGAAGCGCTCTTTTTCCGGGTTGTAAACGCCACGCGCTACTCGCAGGGACATAAGGGAACGGAATTTTTATCATATTTTGCCGGAAATCTCGAACGCCGTCTTTTGGGGCGTGAGAGATCCCTGCCGGTGACTAACTTTAAGACGAGAACCCCTGCGGTCCTTGAGACCATATGGATCCCTGACCCGCAAAAATCGGCGGGTTCGGGATTTCAAAAAAGCAACATTTAGAATCTTCCCTATGAAAGTTTTCCTCACCGGTCCGACCGGCTTTGTCGGCAAATACATGCTGGAGCGACTGCTGGCGGAAGGTCATGCCGTGCGCGCGCTCGTTCGTGATCCACAGAAGGCAGGCCTGTCAGAACGCGTTAAAGCTGAGCTGGTTCCCGGCGACATCGTCGAAGGCACAGGACTGGATCAAGGCATGCAGGGCTGCGATGCGGTGATCCATCTCGTTGGGATCATCGTGGAAAAAGGCACGAATACTTTTGAGCGCGTGCATCATCTGGGGACGCGCAATGTGGTAAAAGCGGCAAAGAGGACCGGCATCAAGCGTTTTGTTCAGATGTCGGCTTTGGGTGTGCGGGCCGATGGCGTTGCGCCGTACCAAACTACCAAGTGGAAGGGCGAAGAAGAAGTCCGGCAGAGTGGGATACCGTTTTGCATCCTGCGGCCTTCTCTGATCTTTGGCGAAGGCGACGGGTTTGTGACTCAGATGATGGCGACGATGCGCTCGGCTCCGCTCTTCCGTCCGGTTCCAGGAGATGGAACGCCAAAATTCCGGCCGATTGCCGTTGAAGATGTGACGACCTGCTTTGCGCACGCGCTGACCTATGAAGGGGCGACAAACCAGACCGTCGATTTAGGCGGGGCTGACGAGCTGACGCTGAACGAAGTGCTGGCGGAGATCGCACGGTGTGCTGGAGTACGCAAAGCGGCAGTGCATATCCCGATGCCGCTCATGATGGCGGGCGCGACGGTCGCGCAGAAACTGCTCAAAAATCCCCCTGTGACGGTGGACCAGCTGCGCATGCTGCTAGAGGGCTCAACGTGCGACATTGGGCCGATGAAACGCATTTTTGGCATCAACCCGCGTGGGTTTGCTGGGTGCGGGCGTAGGCAGGAATTAAGCTGATTTACCGGGTACCCCTAGGGCTGAATTCAGCGACTCTGGGCTTGGAGCGGGGTTAAAATAGGGGTAGCAGATTTGGATCCTCTGGCCGAGTGAAAATCTGCTCTGGCGTACGCCCTGTAAGTGATTGATTTACAAAATTTTACAGTGCAGTACAGTCGAATTGAGCTGCTCTGCATCTAACCGGATATACGCCACCACATTTAGAGGAGTTAAAGGTCATGAAGAGAAATCTTTCGGTGGTCCTGATTGCCATGGCGCTGTTGGCAGGCTGCTCGCGCATAGGCAGCCGCACGGACGCGCAGGTCGCTTCCGATGTGCAGAACAAGATTAACGGGGACGGCAGTATCCCGGACAAGCAACTGAACATCAACGCCAATAATGGCACGGTAACACTCACGGGAACCGTGGCCAGCGATGCCGCGCGCAATGCGGCTGCCAATGATGCGGCGCAGATTGAAGGCGTGAAGACGGTGGTGAATAATCTTGAGGTCGCGCCAGCTTCAGCGGCGAACGAGACGGCGCAGCCGCAAGACCAGGCGAGCAATAATCCTCCGCCTCCGATGAGGGAAGAGCGTCGTCCTTCACCCAGTACGCGTTATCGCAGTTCGCGTTCAACTTCCAGCAGGTCAGCCAGCAACAATGGCGGCGATACAGGTTTGCGCACCACGGTACCCTCAAGCAGCGGCAGCACCAGCAGCGGCTATGATTCGTCACAGTCGAGCGCTCCGCCGGCCCCAACGCCTGTGCCTGCGCCGCAGAAAGTTACGGTGCCCTCTGGAACGCAGCTCAGCGTGCGCCTGAATGATGAAGTGGATTCAGAAAAGGCGCAGGTTGGCGATGTGTTTCATGGATCGATCTCAGCTCCGGTGACCATTGGCGAAGAGACGGCCATTCCGACCACGGCAGATGTTGAAGGCCGCGTGGTGGAAGTGAAGTCGGCAGGGCGGTTTGCGGGACAGTCCGTGCTGACGCTTGAACTTACCAAGCTTACGATGAACGGCAAGACCTATAGCCTGCAAACCAGCCAGTGGACGAAGTCCGGCAATGGCCGTGGCAAGTCAACGGCGGCAAAGGTTGGCGGCGGCGCAGCCGTGGGCGCGGTGCTGGGCGGAATCTTTGGCGGCGGTAAAGGCGCAGCCATTGGCGCAGCAGCCGGCGCAGGCGCGGGAACAGGCGTTTCCGCGGCCACCAAGGGCCAGCAGATTATCCTGAAGCCTGAGGCGGTGATTGCATTCCAGTTGCAGGGACCAATCACGGTGACGCCAGGAGCAAGCCGGTCAGCGATGAATCAATAACTTGTTTCATAAATAAAATCGACGCCGCCTGAACAGGGCGGCGTTTTTTCCGTCTTCTTCCTTTGTCGCTGCGCTTCGACCCCCTGATGATGATGGGAGTCCTGGCTTTTATCCATCGTGCTTCTGATGCGGGCGGATCGGAGCACGCAAGTCGGCCTCGCTGAATTATCGAGCACGCGGCTCGGTCGATTTCCAGACCCGCTGGATGCGAATTCAGCATCTAATCTGTGAACGGCAAGAACCCAAAGGCTAAAAAACTTAAATGGCTAAGACAAAAATAAGCGCCTTGATCCACACGTGTGACAACGCGCGCTCACTCGGGCGCGCACTGGATTCATTGCGTCCGTGCGATGAGGTGATTGTGGTGGACCATGGTTCGCGGGATGAAACGGTAAAAGTGGCAAAGGAGCATGGCGCAAAGGTGATCAATGCCGTGCCGGGCGTGAGCAATGGCGCGTATGCGCAGAACACGCGCAATCAGTGGGTGCTGTGCCTCCTGCCGCATGAGGCCGTTGCGGAAGACCTTGAAGCGTCATTGCTGGAATGGAGCGACGCCGAGCACGACCCGAACCAGATGGGCTTCAACATGGCCATCCGCGAGCAGAATGGCGCAGGCTGGAAACCGGTGGACGCGGAGATGCGCCTGGCGAACCGCAAACAGATTAATTGGACCGGAGACTTGCCGCCCACGAATCCTAAAGTGCCATCGCTGCCGGGACACATCCTGCGGATTCCGGATGAACACTGAGGAAATTTGGCAAATGGGTAATTGAAAACCAAAGCTTGATGAGTATCGACTGCGACTCATCCGATCAAAGGTGCTGATCCCGCAGTTCTTCATTTACCAAATTATCAAATTACCCAATTACCAAATCTTCCTTATAATCTCCCTCAAGTCACAAACGGAGCGGAGCAGCCCCTGAATACTTTTGATCTAGCCGGAAGCGTGTATTTTCTTGCCGCAGCGTTTTTCCTGTTTGGGCTGGTCTTTGGCAGCTTTTTGAACGTGTGCATCTATCGCATGCCGCGTGAGATTTCAGTGGTGAGCCCTCGGTCGGCATGTCCGGCGTGTGAAGCGCCGATTGCCGGGTACGACAACATTCCGGTGCTGAGCTGGCTGATTCTGGGCGGCAAATGCCGCAAATGCAAAGCTCCGATTTCTGCACGCTACGTGGGAGTGGAATTACTCACGGGCGCGCTCTTTGTCCTGTCATATCTCAGCGCGCCGACGATGGTCCGCCTGATCTATCAACAGTGGGCGCTTGACGTGCAGCCGAACGAGTACCTGGTTGCGGCAAAAATGTGTGTGTTGTCTTTCCTGCTGATCGGACTGATTTTTACCGATGCTGAAACCAAGCTGCTGCCCGATCTGCTGACGAAGCCGGGAATGGTGGCGGGCGTAGTTTTCAGCCTGCTGGTGCCGCTGGAAGGGCCCGCGCATTACTTTCTTCCAGCCGTCGATAACTGGCGCATTCTTTCATTGATCAACTCGATTGCCGGCGCGGTGCTGGGATCGGCATTTATATGGGGCGTGGCGCTGTTGTATGAAGCAGTGCGCGGCGTGGAAGGCATGGGGCGCGGCGACGTGAAGCTGATGGCGCTGATCGGCGCATTTCTGGGCGTAAAGCTGACGCTGCTGGTGTTGCTGCTGGGGTCGCTGATCGGCAGTTTTTTTGGTCTGTTCCTGATCCTGTGGGTCTGGGGGAAGCGCCTGCTGCGGCGGCGCAGGACGCATCGCGCGGAAGCTGGCAGCGTGTCGCGCAGCCGGGCGTGGAATTCCGCCATCCTGATCTACAGGAATTTTGAGATTCCTTTCGGCGTGTTCCTGGGGACAGCGGCGCTGGTTGCGGGCTTCTGTGGGACGGCGCTTGTGCAGTGGTATGTGAATGTCTCAGGGCTGGGAAAGCTCCACTAAGAGTTCTTGCGGTTCAAACCTTACCGCTGATGACACGGATTAACACTGATCTACACGGATTAGAAAAGCAAATCGAGTAGTCGTGAGCCCCGACCACGCGACGAGCAGCCTGCCACAGGAGCCGATTCCATAATTGGGTGTGAGTGCTTAGGGGGAGGTTTGGGAGCGAAGCGACATAAACTAAAGTCCGGTACGGCGTTTACCCTATCGTTTCTGCCCAGGGAAAGCAGGAGAATCGTTTGAGCTGGAGCTGTAGAATAATAGGGAAGAACGATTCAAAGGTCTTTTTATGAAAAATCTTTTTCTGATATTTGCAGTGTGTCTGTTTGGCGCCGCGGCTTATGGCCAGCAATCGCTTGGGGATGTGGCGCGCGCGAATCGCGCGAAGAAGCACACCAGTTCGAGCACGGTAAAACTGGATGACGACAGCATGCCGCACAGCTCAGCGCCTTCCGCCGGAAGCGAAGCCGATGCGGCCAGAAAATCCGACGACAAGAGCGCCGAAGCCAAAGATGCCGACCAGAAAGACGCCAAGAAAGACGCAGCGGATGCGCAGAAACAGAAGACCGACGAACTGAAGAAGCAGATTGATGACGAGAAGAAAGAAGTTGCCACGCTTCAGCGCGAGCTGGACATAGCGCAACGCGAGGAGCGTCTGAGGGCGGCCGCGTTTTATGGCGATGCAGGCACCATGTTGCGCGACCAGACCAAATTTGCCGACGACACCCGCAAAGCGCAGGACGAGATCAATGGCAAGAAGCAGGCGCTGGACGCCGCGCAGCAAAAGCTGGACGCCCTGCAGGAACAGGCCCGCAAGGCGGGGATACGCAGCGAATAACGGTGCAAGGTTGAATTGCCATGTCGATTAACAATCCAGATACTCTCCGGATACATGCACCTTCGTACATCCGTTCCCGCGGCTGCTCCGTCTAGAATGAAGTGACTCTGATTAACTCAGACAAACAATGACATCCATCAAAAAAATTGGTTTAACTACCTTTCTGGCCCTGGCGGCGTTGTGCCTGGGCTGCGACTCCGAGCCAACCAAGGCCCCGGCCGGCAACACGGGGCAGGCGACCGTGCAGACTGAAACAGGACGCTTTGCGCTGCAGAAAATGCTGGCGCCTGCGCGTGGATGGTCAGGAGACGCGCTGCCGGTGCGGATGGAATCGACCAACCTGAAAGGCAGCAACGGGCAAGATGGCAAAGCGAATTTCTGGCGCGCGCAGTTTGCGTCGCCGGGGCGGCAAAAGTCGGAGCCCTTTACATGGTCCGGCGTGGCGACGGAAGACACGCCCAAAGGCGTGAATCATGGCGTGGAAGATACGTACAATCCGGCGAACAGGTTGGCGCGTCCGTTTGACCTGAATTTCCTCAAAGTGGATACGGACAAGGCGTTTGAAGTGGCGCAGGAACACGGCGGCAAGAAGGTGCTGGAGAAAGATCCCAAGACGAATGTGGGATACCTGCTGGATTTTGATGGACAATCAAGCCAGCTGCGCTGGCACGTGATCTATGGTGGCAGCGAATCGACCGGTAAACTCACGGTGCTGGTGGACGCCAGTTCCGGGGTGTTTCTGCGGAAAGAATAGAGCTACTTACCCAACTTTTACTTGCCCAAGATCCAGTCTATCTGCGAAATTGCTTTTTTGGCGTTTTTCGCGAACTTCCCTTTGGGCTGGGCCTCAAGATATTTCTTGTAATAGAGCCGCGCCGGGTCTAGCCGCTGCATACCTTGCAGAGATTGGGCAAGCCGGAACCAGATCAAAGGATTGTCCGGCGTGAGGCGCAAGGCTTCTTCAAAGCGCTCACGAGCGCTGTCAAAGTTATTACCGGAAAGATAGGTTTCTCCCACGTCAATATCGTGCGCCGCGAGTTGTGTAGGATTTGCGGTAGCGGTTGACATAGTCCGCTCCGCCGCCTGCGGCTCAACACGCTTCAGCCCATCCTGCGCGTCCTTTGATTTTGGACCGTTCGGCAGGATCTCAAGATATTTGCGATAGTTCTGCGCGGCCAGAGAGAGTAAATCAAGCTTCTCCTGCGTGACGGCCAGACCAAAGATGGCTTCAGCATCATTGGGCTTATAGGTAAGGGCGTGATTAAAGCGCTCCAGCGCGGCGCGGTAATTCTTGAGCTTGAGGTAATAGTGGCCGACTTCAACGTCCTTGGCGGCTTTGTGCGGGTCCCACGGCCTCAGCACAGTTTCATCTTCGGCCGGGGCAGCGGGCTCTTCTTTGTCTGGGTGGATATCGGTGTCAATTTGTGAGTCCCTGCTGGAACTTTCTCCGCTTACGCTGCCACCGGTGGGATTGGTTCCGGGGGCGTCGCCAGGAAATGGAGGACGCTCATACTTGTCGTCACTGGACTTGGGCGAGGGCTCATTGGCTCCGGGTTTTTGTGGGACGTCACCGG
>JBAVUZ010000638.1:0-2432 GCA_049697035.1 Candidatus Angelobacter sp.
ATGGTACGCACCGCATCTTCCGCGCCGCTGCTGAGATCTGGCACGAGAAAGGCGCAGCTTTTAATTCCCTTGGGCTTTAATGCACGGATGGCGCTGCCGGCAGCTTTGCGCACTTCAGCATGCGTGAAAGATTTGGCTTTGCCTGCGCCAACCACCAGCAGCCTTTTGGCTTTCAATCCCTGGGGACGGTGGAGCAGGGCGCTTTCAAAGGCTTTGCCGGTGACTTCTCCAGTGGCCACCAGGTCCGCCACGGCCTTTTCCAAAGCACCGTCTTTTATTGCCAGCCGAGGTTCAGGCTTGGGAGCTTCTTTGCCTGCTTGATTGCTTTTGGCCAGGTCTTTATTAGCACTGTCTTTCGTTGCATGGTCCAAGGTAAAAACCACCAGGCATTCGGTCTCAACGTCAGCGGGATTGGCGGTGATCAGTCGGATATCCATAAGTGCGGGTTCAACTCCTATCTATAAACTGAAAAAATTAGGCTACTGTTTTCGCGACCGGGCAATGGCTTCGCGGGCTTCTTTGTCGGCGGTGCGGCGGCGTTCGGTTTCACGTTTGTCCCAGCTTTGTTTGCCCTTGGCCAGGGCAATCTCACATTTGATCTTACCGTTTTTGAAGTACATGCGCGTTGGGACAAGCGTGTAGCCTTTTTGCTGGGTCTTGGCCTGGAGTTTGCGCAACTCGTCCGCACGGACAAGAAGCTTGCGGGTGCGAAGCGGCGTATGTCCCGCGTAACCGGCGTTCTCGTAAGCTCCAATGTGAGCATTGAGCAGCCATAATTCGCCATCTTTAAGCAGGGCATAGCCATCCTTCAGGTTTGCGCGGCCGGCGCGTACGGACTTGACTTCAGACCCGGTCAGCACGATTCCAGCCTCCATCTTGTCTTCCAGGAAATAATTATGGCTGGCTGCCCGATTAAACGTTGCATCGCGCTCGCCGGAAGCGATGGGATCCCGCTTGACGTTTTTGGGCTTGTTAGGCTCGGTTTGGTGTGTGGCTTGGCGGGTCATGGCACGGTTTGGTGGCTTACGGCAAACTTTTTATGCTACCACAGCGCAAAATTGGTTACTAAAGTCGTTCTAGGTAAGGCACCGAAACCGGTGTATAATCTAGCTTCCAAAAAGTCTAAATCCGAGTAACATTAACGGGAAGTGCCCGCACTATTTTCCCTGAAAAATGAAGGACTTAGGAAAAAGCCTAGATGAGTAGGAGCGTATGAGGAAGGTTACAGCAACCCTCACAATTTTGTTTCTTTTTGCGGCATTTTTGTCCGCCGCGGAATCCGCCAAAACTCTGTTCCAAAAAGGGGTTAAGGCAGAGGCGCGGCAGGATTACGAAGCTGCGTTTGAATTCTATAAAGCCGCCTATCAGCAAAAGCCAGAGGAACTGAAATACCGTGTGCCGTTTGAGCGGACACGCATGCTCTCTGCCGCCAGCAAGATTAAGCGTGGGCAAAAGCTGAGGGACCAGGGCAGTCTGCAGGAAGCGCTAACTGTTTTCCAGCAGGCGCTGGAGGTTGATCCCAGTAATGATCTGGCGGCACAGGAAATTCGGCGTACTGAGCAGATGATGCAAAAGAGCGGCACAGGGGGGCAAGCTACTGCAACACCGCCGAGCCGGCAGGAAGAAGAAGATCCTCTGCGTAAGCGTCTGGAGGGCGCCAGCTCTCCTGTGGCACTGGCCCAGTTTCCCGATTCGCCAATCACCGCCCTGGAAATGACGGAAGATTCCAAAGTGGCGTATGAAACGATTGGCAAACTGGCCGGCATCAACGTGCTGTTTGATCCCGATTACACTTCCCGCCGCCTGAGCATCAAGCTGAAAGGCGTGAGCCTGCAGGAAGGGTTGGATATTGTCGCTCTGGAGTCGCGCACATTCTGGCGCCCGGTTACGCCGAACACAATTTTCGTTGCCCAGGATACGCAGGCGAAGCGCCGCGAACTGGAGCAAAACGTAGTAAAAACTTTTTATCTCGGCAACGTTTCCGGCCCCACTGACCTTCAGGACATTGTGAACGCCATCCGCACCGTGCTTGAGGTGCAGCGCATTCAGCAGATTCCATCGCAGAGCGCCATTGTAATCAAAGGCACTCCGGACCAACTGGCGCTGGCTTCCAAGATGATTGACGATATCGATAAATCCAAGCCTGAGGTGATTGTGGATGTGTGGGTAGCTCAGGTAAGGCGCGATAAGCTGCGGACTCTGGGTATTACGCCGCCGCAGACTCTTCAGGTCGCCCTGCAAGGCACAAATACCACCAGCACCGGCACGGGCACCGGTACCACCACAACAACAAGCACGGGCAGTGGCTTGAACTTTAACGATCTGCAGCACCTGAACTCGACAAACTACGCCGTGTCGATTGATTCGTTGAAAGCGTCAGCAATATTGTCCGACGCTGACACCAAGATCATGCAGAACCCGAAGATCCGCGC